>JALOTM010000061.1 GCA_025457905.1 Methanomassiliicoccales archaeon | reverse complement strand
GGACGCGCTGAACCATGTCAAGGACGAGATCGACGGCACATTGTGCTTCCGCCAGAGCTGCCGCGCCGCCATCTGCGGCTCATGTGCGCTGAGGGTGAACAAGAGAAGCTGCCTGGCCTGCCGCACGCGCATCACCCCGAGCATGGCCGCCGAGGTCATCGTCATCGACCCCCTCAGCCACTTCCACGTCATCCGCGACCTGGTCGTGGACATGGAGCCTTTCTACGAGCGCCTACGCCAGGTGCAGCCCTACCTGGTACGGGACAACACAAGCCCCGCCACATCGGAAGGTGTGAGGATGGACCCCCTGGCCCTGGCCGAGTCCAAAGCCATGCGCGATTGCATCCTGTGCGGTGCCTGCTACTCGGACTGCAACGTGCTGGACGTGGAGAGCTCGTTCCTCGGGCCCGCTGCCATCGTGAGCGCCCTGCGCTTCGCCAAGGACCCCAGGGACATCAACACTGGCAGGGCGGCGCAGGCCATCGAGCTCGGCCTGTACAAGTGCCCGGTGGACCAGGAGTGCGAGTTCGCCTGCCCCAAGGACATTAGGATCCGCAGGGAGGGCATCGAGAGGCTCAGGGAGATGGCGGTCCGCGGGGGCCATGGGCCAATGGCCGAGCACAAGCGGCTCATCAACTCGGTCATCACCACCGGGGGCGTGGTATGCGTCACCTCCAAGCCGGCCACGGAGCTGTACCCCGAGTACATCAAGGAGTTCGAGGGCGACCCCCAGGCGGAGATAGTGCTGTTCCTAGGATGCATCATCAACCGCCGCAAGCAGAGCGTGGCCAGGGCCATAATCAACATCATGCAGGCCAACCGCGTGGCGGTGCACCTCCCGCGCAGGGCGCTGTGCTGCGGCTCGCCGTTCATGAGGATAGGGCAGAGGCCGAGCATCAAGCCCTTCGTGGAGAACAACTTCACCATCTTCAACAGGTATGCGGAGCAGGGCATCAAGCACGTCCTCACCAGCTGCTCCGGATGCAACTCCACCTTCCGCCATGACTTCCCCACCCTGGCCAAGGAGTTCGGGATACCAATGGAGTTCGGGGTCTTCGATGTGGGCGAGTACATGGTGCGCAGGATGCAGCTCAACACCAAGGACCTGAGGCACTTGGGCATCAAGGGGATGTACCACTACCCCTGCCACATCAAGGCCAGCGGGCTGGAGGAGGAGATCTACATCGACCTCATGCACCGCATGCCGGGCGTAGAGCTGGTGAAGGTGCCCCGTTCCGGATACTGCTGCGGAGGAGGGGGCGGCGTGAGGGCGGCCTTCCCCTCGCTGGCGGATAAGCTGGCGCTGCGCAGGATCGAGATCGCTCAGGAGTCCGGCGTGGACACGCTCATCACCAACTGCCCCTTCTGCGTGATGTCCTTCGAGCGAGTGCTGGCCCAGAAGGAGAAGGCCGGGGAGCGCATCGATTTCCGCATCATAGACTTCTACGAGATGTTCAGCGAGGCCTACGGCATGCCTGTGACCTGCGAGCCCAGCTAGGCGGGCCAGGTGGACGCATTCCTCCGGGCTTGAAGACCCCCTTCCCGACATGGAAGAAATGAGGACCGCTCAGGTCCCGACGTCGGATATCCTGCCCGCCCTCGATCGAAACCGACCGTAGAAAATCTGGACATGCCGAACGATCCGTATCTAGACGCCAGCGTGGCCTGGCGCATCAGGTCCGGGACCATGGAGTTCCGGGAGGCTAGCTATCGAACGAACGTCGAGGCCATCCTGTCCGCCGGGATGGCCACGGAGGTGGAGCAGCTGCTCTCCTGCGGGAAGGAGGCGGAGGTCTACCTGGCCAGGTACAAGGGGTCACCCTTGGCCGTAAAGGTGTACCGCCTGTACCGAACCTCCCATCGGGGCGGCAGGCCGGTCAAGCTGGAGTCGGCAGGGAGGCTGGCGGCTCACGAGTTCGACATGATGTTGCAGGGATGGAAGGGAGGGGCGCGGGTCCCCACCCCCGCCATGAGGGTGGAGAACATGCTCTCCATGCGCTACCTGGGGACCGAGGCAGGGCCTGCGCCCCGGCTGCAGGACGTGGAGCTGGACGACCCTGAGGGGTTCGCCTCCTCGCTGTTGGAGGCGGTGAGGGGCCTGGCCCTGGCGGGGGTGGTGCATACCGACCTCAGCCCCTTCAACGTGCTGGTGCATGAGTCGAACCCCTGGATCATAGACCTCTCCGAGGCTCTGCGGGTGGACAGGACCGGCTACTCACCTTGGCAGAGGCTCACCCTGGCGAAGGCGGCGCTGGAGAAGGGCGTGGGAGCCCTGGCGTCGCATTTCTCACGTTACGAGGTGGATATCGAGGTGGGGGGTTTCGTCACTGGGGTCATGAGCTCGCTGGACCGCTTCGGGGTGATGCGGTAAAGGGATTGTACATGCGGTCGGTCGGGTTCGTTCTTGGCCCTGGCGAGCGAATTCTGTGCCGATCCTCATTTGTCCGAGGGGAATGCTTTTGAATGGCAAGCTCCCAAGCGCATTCGGTGAGATCTTGGTCGAGAAGATACCGTACTACACCCCGATTCACAAGGGGCAGCGCAGGTGGCTGTTCGACTTCGCGAAGCAGATGGGGAGGTCCGACTTCTCCAGCAGGGGCGATGTGGAGGCCCTGCTCCAAGGCCTTGGATACTTCTACGATCACATTAAGGAGCACGCGGAGTTCGAGGAGCGGTTCATCCATCCCCGGCTGGGGGAGGTGGTCCCGGGCTGCCCTCGGGCGATCGAGTCGGAGCATAAGGCGATACATGCCGACCTCGAGGACCTGCTCCGCAGCCTGGAACGCCTACGCAACATGCCCGAGGGGCATCCGACCCTGCCGCAGCTGGGGCAGGAGGTCTACCTGGCCACCAACCGCTTCGTGGCCTTCTATCTCAGGCACATTGATTACGAGGAGGACCACGTGCAGAACATCCTTCTGAACGCCTGCACCGCCGATGAGCTTCTCGCCACCTTCAGGTCCATCCTGGCCGCGCAGAGCCCGAAGCAGCTCTCCAGCAACCTTCGGATGATGATCCAGGGCATCAACGACCCGGAGGCGCTGGAACTGCTCTCCTCGGCCAAGGGGATGCTCCCCCCTCAGGCGTTCGAGGGGGTCCGGGCGGAGGCGGAGAAGGCCATGAATCCCGAGAGATGGAGCAGGCTGGCAGCGAGGCTGTGACCAGAAGGAATGGAATGGAGAAGGAAAAGGGATTTGGGGCGCCTAGGCTGATTCCAGGGCCGAGACCAGCTCGCGGAACTCGTCGAACTTCTTCTCCAGGATCCCGAGCGCGATCTCCAGGGTCTGCGCCGCGGTGAGGGAGCCGTCGGTCTCGAAGGTGAACACGAACTTGTTCTCGTCCCCCTCCACGGTTATGGCCTTGGACTTGCAGGCCTTGATGCAGGAGTAGCACAGCATGCAGGCGTCCTCGTTGGTCACCTTGACCTTGTTGCCCTCCTTGGAGAAAACGTGCCTGGGGCAGGCGGACACGCAGGTGGCCCCCTGGTCGCATTTCTTCTCGTCGATCTTGACCTTGGGCGCGTACTTGTACCCAACTCCAGAGGTGACCTGCCACTTGGCGTGCCTCTGACCGGACCCCAGCTCGGCGAACGCGTAGGCCAGTATGGCCTGCCTGGGGCCCAGCCTGACGATGGGTATGAGCTCGTCCTTGACCTTGAGGCTGGGATCGCCCAAGGGCTCCAGGTCTCCCGAGTAGACGTCGCAGGGGCCCTTCTTGTCCAGCTTGTACATTATGGTGCACTGCGGGCATCCCTCGCCTCCGCAGGAGCAGTCCTTCTTGTACACGTTGAGCTTGGGGTCCGTGGGTATCGGGACCAGGCCCAGGCGGTGGGCGATGATCTCGTCGAAGAGGGAGGAGACGGACTCGTACTCCTCATTGTCGTCGTCCGCCCCGCCCTGGATCTGGCCGAGGTGGAACTCCACGGTCTCGATGGCCATTTTGGGCACCTCGGCGATGAGCGCGCGGCGCAAGGAGTTGGCGATCTCCGGGGTGGCGTTCGAGACGACGAACCGTCCCTTGGTGTCCGTCATCTCCAGGATCTTGATGTCCATTTACGCTACCTCTACACCCTTCTTCCCCTGCGCCCGCCCTTCTTCTTGGTGCCGTCGTGCGGGACGGGGGTGACGTCCTCGATCCTGCCGATCTTGAGCCCGGCGCGGGCCAAGGCGCGTATCGCTGCCTGTGCGCCGGGTCCCGGTGACGTGGACTTGTTGCCGCCCGGGGCGCGCACCTTGACGTGGATGCCGTCTATGCCCTTCTCCTTGGCGATCTCGGCGACCTTCTCGGCCGCCCTCATGGCCGCGTAGGGCGAGGACTCATCCTTGGCCTGCTTGACCACCATGCCGCCGGTGGCCTTGGTGATGGTCTCCGCACCGGTGATGTCGGTGAGGGTGATGATGATGTTGTTGTAGCTCGCGAACACGTGAGCGATTCCCCATTTTCCCATGCTCACTCCTCCTTGGGCGCTTCAGGGAGGTCCTTGGTCACCACGACGTCCGCGACCTCCTTCACTTTCTCCACGGTCCTCTCCGCGCGGCGCGGGAACCTCCCGCCGCCACCGCGTCCTCCGCGACCGCCGCGGCCTCCGCCGCGCTGCTCCTCCTCCCTCTCGCGCCTGGCCTCCCTGGCCAAGCGGCGCGCACGGGCCTCCATGACCTTGGGGGCGTCCACGCGGTAGGGATGCATCTCGTTGTTGAACGGGCTGGAGCCGAGGTAGGTGATCTTCTCCTCCTCGCCCCGGGCCATCAGGTATCCGGGCACGGTGACCTTGCGGCCGTCCACGGCTATGTGTCCATGGAAGATCATCTGGCGCGCCTGGTTGGGGGACGTGGCCAGCCCCTTGCGGAACACCATGGTCTGCAAGCGGCGGTTCAGGAGGGCCTCGGTCTTGAGGCCGAGCACATCGTCCAGGGAGGCGCCCTCCATGGGCAGCAGGCCCATGGCCGCGCAGGCCTTGAGCAGGTTATGCGTCTCGGTCTTGGCCTGCTCCTCGCCGGTGCGTATGCGGGCCTGGAGGTCGCGCGACTGCTTCCGGTAGTTCCTGAGGATGGACTTGGCCTTCCACAGCTCCCTCTTGTTCTTGAGCCCGAACTCCTTCACCAGTTCGTGCTCCTCCTTGATCCTCTCCCCCTGCCAGGGGTGGGAGGGGGTATCGTAAGTCCTTCGGGGGAATTTAGGGTCTCCCATGTGAACACCTACTTCTTAGCTGGCGCCGGCGCGGCGGCGGGCTTGGCCGCCGCAGGCTTGGCGGCCGCTGCCGGCTTGGCAGCGGCGGGCTTCTCCTCCTTCTTCTCGGCGGGGGCAGGCGCGCCACCGGCCGCCGGGGCGGCACCGGGCTGCATCTGCCTCTGCCTCATGACGCCCAGGGTCAGGCCGGTCCTGCCGTTGGAGCGGGTGCGCTGCCCGCGGACCTTCTGTCCGTCCTCGTGGCGGACGCCCTTGTAGCAGCGGATCATCTTCATCATGTTGATGTCGTCCTTGAGCCTGACGTCCAGGTCCACGCCCACTATGTGCATGTCCTCGCCGGTCTCGAAGTCCAGCTGGCGGTTGACGGCCCAGCTGGGCACGTACTCGCCGTAGGTCAGGATGAGCTTCTCCAGCTGGTCGACCTTCTCATCGTCCAGGTCGCCGATCTTCAGGTTCCTCCTAACGTCGGCGCGGTTGGCGATGATGTCCGCCACGCGCGGGCCCACGCCCTTGACGCTCTGGAGGCCGATGACCACGGGCTTGTTGCCGTCGACGTCGGTGTTGACCAGTCTAACGATGTACTTGAAATTCTCGTCCTTCTTGGACTCGACCTTCTTGGGCTCGGCGCGAGGGGCCTTCTTTCCCTTCTCTTCCTTCTGCTCCTTGTGCTCGCCCTTGTGCTCGCCGCCCTTCTTGGACTCCTTCTTCTCGTCCTTAGGGTGGTCGCCCTTCTTGGTCTCGTCCTTCTTAGTTGCGCCTTCCTCGGCCAAGATCGTTCCTCCGGTTATGGATGGATAGTCAGTGCTCTTGCAGAGCAGAGTCCCTAAAAACGAGTCCTTATTTAAGGGTTTCCGTCCACCAGCTACGCTGGGACCTCGTATCCAGACCTAGCCGGGGCTACGTCGGCCTCGCCCCGTCGGTGCGACAAGGGTCCACGGCTTGTCAGTGAGAGCCCAGAGCCTTCTTGGCCAATTCCGGTGCCAGCCCCAGGGCCTGGGGGAGCTTGCTCGCATCCCCGCCGCCCCCCTGGGCGTACTCTGGCTTGCCGCCTCCACCCCCGCCCACGAGCTTCATGATCTCCTTGAGCAGGGCGCGGCAGTCTATCTTCAGGTCGGGTGAGCGGGAAACTAGTACTTTAGCGTTCTTGTCGGCCACGCCTATGACGACCAGGGTGCCCTGGTGAGAGGTCAGGGACTTGGAGATGCTCTCCGCGTCCTCGCCCTCGCGGGCCTGGTGCACCACCAGGCGGCATCCGTCCATCTGGAGCGCATCCTCCAGGAGGGCATGGGCCACGTCCTCGTTGTGCTGCGCCTTGAGCTGCTCAACCCTCTTGCCCGCCTCCTTCAGCTCGGCCTGGAGGCGCTCCGCCGATTCCATCACCTTCTCCGGGGGGGAGTTGAGCCTCTCCGAGAGGCCCTCCACCAGGTTCTTGTCCCTCTGCATGTCCTCGACCGCGGCCATGCCCGAGGAGTACTCTATGCGCACGATCCCGTCCTGGATGCGCTTGGTGCGGCGGATGCGTATCGGCCCCACGAAGGAGGTGGTCTTGGCGTGCAGGCCACCGCAGGCCTCGGCGTCCAGCCCGAGGACCTCCACCACCCGGATGACCTTGCCCGGCACGGCCCCTCCCTGATAGAGACGGTAGCCATGGAGGCTCTCGGCGTCGTCCCTCTGCATGAACTGGATGCGCACCTTAAGGTCCTCAAGGATGATGCGGTTAACCTCCCGTTCCAGGGCGTCGCGCTGCTCATTGCTCAGGTTCTCGTAGTGAGTTATGTCCAAGCGTCCCTCGGTCTCGGACTTGTGGGCCCCGGCCTGCCAGACGTGGTTGCCCAGCATCTTCCTTGCGCAACCGTTGATGATGTGCGCCGAGGTGTGGTGGCGCATGAGCCTGTGCCGGCGCTCCCTCTCCACCTCGCCGAGCATCGTCTGCCCTTTCCTCGGGGCCGGGCCGTCGATGTAGTGCAGTATCGAGGAGTTGACCTTGACCACCTTGAGCACCTTGTGCCCGTCCAGCGTTCCCAGGTCCCACTCCTGCCCGCCCCCCTCCGGGTAGAAGGCGGTCTGGTCCAGGAGGATGCCTCCCTTGACCACGTCCAGGACCTTGCCATGGAACTCCAGCATGTCCACGTCCTCGTAGTACAGTGTGCGCGTGGTCGGCAGGTCCTCTGGATACTCCTCCTTCCTGGCCTCCTGCTCGGCCTCGGGCCTCTCGTGGCGGGCGGCCACCTGCCTGTAGAAGTCGTCGGGGACCTCCACGGGCACGGAGGCGAACTCCTTCACCAGCTCAGGGTTCAGACCGTGGGAGTCGTAGAGCTCGATGAGCTTCTCGGTGGTTATGCTCTCCCCCTTCTTCAGGTCCTTGGTGATGCGGTCCACCAGCTGCTTGCCGCGGGACAGGGTATCATAGTAGCGGTCCTGCTCCACCTGGACGATCTTGAGGATGTCCTCCCGGTTCTCGGCCAGCTCGGGGAAGATGGGGACGAAGTA
>JALOTM010000060.1 GCA_025457905.1 Methanomassiliicoccales archaeon | reverse complement strand
TTCTTCTCGATCCACTCCAGGTCCTTCTCGGCCTCGGCGTGGAACTTGATCTCCCCAGCGCCGTACATCTCCCGGGCCACGGTCTCGATCTTACGTCGAACGGGCATCTTCAGGTCGTAGAGGTGCTTGAAGGAGTGGGGGTCCTTCTCGATGGCCTCGACCACCTGGCGCGCCAGCTGCACCCCTCCCTCCCCACCCTGGTCGAAGACGAAGGACACCGCCGAGCGTACGTCCAGGCGCCGGCAGTGGTGCATGACCAGCTCCACCTCCTCCACGGTGTCGGTGTGGAAATGGTTGATGGCCACGACCACGGGGACGCCGTACTTCCGCACGTTGAGCACATGCCTCTCCAGATTCGCCAGGCCCTTCTCCAGCGCCTCCAGGTTCTTCACGTCGCACTTCTCGAAGGGGCAGCCGCCATGCATCTTCAGGGCTCGGACGGATGCCACCAGGACGGCGCAGTCGGGCCGGAGGCCGCTGACGCGGCAGACGATATTGAAGAACTTCTCCGCGCCCAGGTCCGTGGCGAAGCCTGCCTCGGTGACCACGAAGTCCGCCAGCTTGAGGGCGTACTTGGTGGCGAGGATGGAATTGTTGCCGTGGGCGATGTTGGCGAACGGGAAGCCATGGATGAACATAGGCTCGCCCTCCAGCGTCTGCACGATGTTGGGCTTCATGGCCTCCCGGAGCAGGAGGGCCATGGCGCCGACGCAGCCCAGCTGCCTGGCGTAGACCGGCTTCTTATCATAGGTGTAGGCGACGATCATGCGGCCCAGGCGCTCCTTGAGGTCCTCCATGGACGTGGACAGGGCCAGGATAGCACTGATCTCGGAGGCCGCCGTAATGATGAACCCCGATTCGTGGGGGACGCCGCCCTCCCCCCTGCCGCCCAGTCCGACGATGATCTGGCGAAGCTCGCGGCAGTTCATGTCGATGGCCTTCTTCCACATGATGCGCGTGGGGTCGATGTTGAGCTCGTTCTTCCGGTTGACGTGGTTCTCCAGGATGGCGGAGAGGAGGTTGTGAGCCGCTGCCACCGCATGTATGTCGCCGGTGAAGTGCAGGTCGATGTCCCACATGGGGTACACCTGCGACCTCCCCCCTCCGGTGGCGCCTCCCTTGGTCCCGAACACCGGGCCCAATGATGGCTGCCTGAGCGCGCCGATGACCTTGCGGTTCATCTTCCCCAGGCCTTGCACCAGGCCAATAGTGGTGACGGTCTTGCCCTCTCCCGCGGGGGTGGGGGTGATGGCGGTGGTGACGATGAGCTTGCCGTTAGGCTGGTCATCGAACCGTCTCAGCACGTCCAATGGCACCTTGGCGGTGTACTTGCCATAGCGCTGCAGGTCGTCCTCGGAGAGGCCGATCTTGGCGGCCACCTCCTCAATGGGCAGGCACTTCGCCGCCTGGGCGATCTCGATGTTGGTCTTCACGGGCGCACCTCGGCAGAGGTCAATGCGAGTTACCGTATTAATATCCGATTCAAGGTGGCCTGCTGGTGTGGACGAGCACGCCCAGGGCCGCCACCAATAAGGTAATACGCCGCCTAACCACTCTCTGCCACGGAGCGATGGGGATGCCGGCACAGGTAATCGATTGCGGAAGGATCGCGGCGCAGGTGAAGGCGGAGCTCAAGGACAGGGTCCTCAAGCTGCACATGTCCGGGAACGCCCCCGGGCTGGCGGTCGTATTGGTGGGCGATGATCCCGCCTCTAAGGTATATGTCAACATGAAGGCCAAGGAGTGCCGTGAGCTGGGCATCAACAGCAAGCAGCAGAACCTGCCCGCCACCATCACCGAGGACGAGCTCCTGCGGAACCTGGATTACCTGCAGGCCGACCCCAAGGTGCATGGGCTATTGGTGCAGATGCCCCTCCCCGACCATATCTCCGAGACCAAGGTCATGGAGCGCATCGACCCCGACAAGGATGTGGACGGCTTCAATCCTATCAACGTGGGCAGGATGCTAATGGGCGCGCCGGGCATGCTGCCCTGTACGCCGCATGGAATCCAACAGCTCCTGGTGCGGAGCGGAAACACGCCCGAGGGCAAGCATGTGGTGATCGTGGGCCGCAGCAACATCGTGGGCAAGCCCATGGCCGCCATCCTCGTGCAGAAGGCCGCCGGCGCCAACGCCACCGTGACCGTGTGCCACTCCGCCACCAAGGACCTGGCCTCCTTGACCAGGCAGGCGGACGTGCTCATTGCGGCGATGGGGCGGCCGCAGTTCATCAAGGCGGACATGGTCAATGAGGGCGCGGTGGTGGTGGACGTGGGCATGAACCGCGTCGAGGACGCCAAGTCCGAGAAGGGCTACCGCCTGGTAGGGGACGCGGACTTCGAGGCCGTGAGCAGGAAGGCCAAGGCCATAACGCCCGTCCCTGGGGGGGTGGGCCTGATGACCAGAGCCATGCTCATGGTTAACACCGTCCGCGCCGCCGAGGTGGCGGTCGAGAAGGCGCAGGCCCGGAGGCGCTGAGCGCCTGGATGTCCTGATGCCAGCGCTGGCAGGGGATAATTTTATCTAGCGCTGCGTGGACTACCCGGCGCGACGGGGCGGGGTGACGCCCCAGGGGGCGATAGCTTGGCAGCCATCGAAGTCATCAACTTGACCAAGAAGTACGGTCAGCTGGAAGCCTTGAAGGGCATCAGCTTCAGCGTCAACGAGGGAGAGGTGTTCGGCCTCATTGGGCCCAATGGTGCGGGGAAGACCACCACCCTCAGGGTCCTCTCCACCTTGTTGGAGGTCACCTCGGGGGAGGTGCGCATCGGAGGCTACGACCTGGTAAAGCAGGCCGACCAGGTGCGCAAGATCATATCATACCTCCCGGAGGACGCCGGGACGTACAAGAACATGAAGGGCATCGAGTACCTCCGCTTCATAGCCGAGTTCTTCGATGAGAAGGACCGCGACGAGATGTTGCGCCGTGGCGTGGAGATAGCTCGTCTGGACGAGCGCCTCAACGACCGCATAGACACCTATTCCAAGGGCATGCAGCGGCGACTGCTGGTGGCCCGGGCCCTGATGATAAAGCCCAAGCTGGCCATCCTGGACGAGCTCACCTCGGGCCTGGACGTCATCAACGCCCAGACCATACGCCGCATCGTCAAGGAGTCGGCCCGCCAGGGTACCACCGTCCTCCTCTCGTCCCACAACATGCTGGAGGTGGAGCTGATGTGCGACCGGATCGCCCTCATCGACGATGGGCGGATCGTGGCCTCGGGGACCCCTGCCGAGCTGAAGGCTAGATACCATGCGGGCAACATCGAGGACGTCTTCGTGGAGGTGGTCAGGTGAGCAGCCTTTTCAACATCATCAGGAAGGAGGTCAAGGAGCTCCTCACCCCCGCGACCCTCATCCCCATCATAATCTTCGCCGTCATCTTCGGTTCGCTGGGCGGCATGTTCAGCGGGGTCACGGAGCAAATTAACGAGCCCCCTAAGATCGCGCTCATCAACCAGGACGGCTCTCCGGTCTCAGTGTTCGTCTACCAGGACTTCGAGGCCCGCTCCGAGGTCGTCTACAACGGCACGGACGTCGACGAGGCCATATCCGAGCTCAAGGCCCAGGACGGCGCTGCCCTCTTCGTCATCACCCCCGATTTCGGCAGCAACATCAGCGACAATAGGTCCGGGGTCGTCCAGGTATACTGGATAATGAAGGGGGCGGGCCTGATGGACTCCATCACCTCGGCCACCGCGGACGTCGTGCTGCAGGCGGTCACCAAGGACCTTTCCAAGGCGCTCATCGACTCCCATTACACTGACAACTCCACCGTCATCCTCAACCCCATCAACGCCACGCAGAGCACGGTGTTCAAGGGGAAGATGATGGTCGGGGTCACCCCTGGGCAGATCAGCACGGTCATGAGCGGGCAGGGGTTCGTCATCCCGCTCATCGTGGTCATGGTGGTCATCTACGCCGGCAGCATGGTGGTCACCTCGATGGGCAACGAGAAGGAGAACAAGACCCTGGAGACCCTGCTGACCTTGCCGGTCCGAAGGACCTCCATCGTCTTCGGCAAGTTGGCCGGGGCGGCCATCGTCGGCCTGGTGCTGGCGGCCATCTACATGGTGGGGCTGGGATACTACATGACCTCGCTGACCATGGGCGCGGCCCTGGACCTCAGCGCCTACGGCATCTCCTTGGACCTCTTCGACTACGTCCTGGTGGGTATCTCGCTGTTCCTGGCGCTGCTCTCGGCGCTGGCGCTGTGCATGATCCTGGGCATCTTCACCAAGAACTACAAGGCGGCCCAGTCCATGACCCTGCCGGTCACGATGCTGGCCCTGATCCCCATGTTCGTGCTCATGTTCAGCGACTTCGACACCCTGCCCCTGGCGGCCCAGGTGCTGGTGTTCGCCATACCCTTCTCCCAGCCCATCATCGCCATCAACTCGCTGATGTTCGGGGAGGTGGGCATCGTGCTGCTGGGCATCGCCTACGAGGTGGCTTTCGCGGTGGGCACCATGTTCATCGCCGTGTGGCTCTTCAAGAAGGACATCCTCCTGACCGGGAGGGTGAAGAGCGCGCAGGGCAAGAAGGGCACGAGCTGGCGCGCACTGCTCACCAAGCGCAAGTGAAACCATTTCATTCCTATCCCCCTCATCCAGCGAACGCTCCGCTTTCCTTTCGTCGTATCGGCAAACATTTAAAACGGACAGGCTATTTCACCGCGAATGTTGCGTGAATGCGCGGACCATGGATATTTCCGCGGTGAGCTCTGCCCCATCTGCGGCGACGCCGGAAGATTCCTGATGAACGACCAGGAGCTGGAGCAGATAGGCCGCACCATGGCCGGGGCCCTGAGGCACTTCCCGGAGAAGTTCGGCCTGACCATGGACTCTCAGGGGTTCGTGAGCCTGCGCGAGTTCATCGCCGCCCTGAAGAGGCAGAGGGAGCGCTACCATTGGGTGCGCCCGCATCACATCATCGCCATCGTGGAGACGGACCCCAAGGGCCGCTATCAGATCAGCAACGACATGATCCGGGCCACTTACGGGCACTCACTCCCCTTGGAGCTGAACCTGCCCACGGACAACATCCCGGACCTTCTATACTATCCTACCACCCCTGAGGAGGCGGACATCCTGCTGGAGACGGGGCTGAAGCCCTCGGACAGGAAGCTGGTGCACCTCTCCAAGACCTACAACGACGCTCGGAACGCCGGGCTGGTGCGGACCGAGAGCCCGGTCATCCTGGAGATCGACACCAGGGCGGCCATCTCCGACGGGATCGTCATCCAGCGCGCTGGCCGGACGGTCTTCCTGACCTCGGAGGTCCCCTCCACCTACCTGCGCCGGGCGGAGACGCCAGAGGAGCAGACGGAAGAGATCGTGCAGTGAGCCGGGGACGACGGTTCTCCGATGGGATGAGTATTAGTAGTCGCAGCTAGCATCGATTGCACATGGCTGCTCCAAGACCTCTTGGGGTTACGATAGTGGGGATACTGTACTTCCTGCTCGGCCTTTGGTGGCTGTTCACGGCCTTCGTGGCCGGCTTCTCGGAGGCCGGGTCCCTGCCGTGGATAGTCCTGGGCATAATCTACATCGTCCTGGCCCTGGGGATGTTCGGCGGCTGGAACTGGGTCTGGTACCTGGGAGTGCTACTGGCCTTGATTAGCATCGGCGCCGCCCTATGGGGCTGGTACGAGGCCGACTTCACCATGGACGCCCTGTGGGCGGCCATAATCGCCATGATCATCCCCCTCATCATCCTCTGGTACCTCTTCCGGCGGAACGTCAAGGCGTTCTTCCTCGGCTCATGAGGCCTGGGGGAAACCCTTTCCATCTTTCTCTCCCCATCCTCCCAGGGCATGTTCGGAAGGGCCCCCGCAACCTTCATATCTCCGCCCATGGAAGTAGTTGGGATGTTCGTCCGGGCCGACCGGCTTCTCCGGGGAGAGGTCGTGAGCTGGCATTCCCTGCACGCGCTGTGGTACTACTGGGACGGCTTCAGGCCCCTGATGGACGTTTATGAGTCCGAGTCCGAGGAGCTCCACGAGCTGGAGCTGGCGGAGGAGCTGTCCGGGTTCGGGCTGAACGTGGCCGAGGAGCGCTTCTGCGTCGGCCGCTTCCAGGACGGCGCCTACCAGGTCTGCCCGGGCCACGCCCGGGTGGGGGGTAACTTC
>JALOTM010000059.1:6169-7550 GCA_025457905.1 Methanomassiliicoccales archaeon | reverse complement strand
GAGCACCGCCACCGATTCCATGCCCGAGTCGGCGATGATGTTGCAGCCGGCGCCTCCTACGCCGACCACCTTGATGCGCGGCCTGGTCCTGGTCTCCGATGAGCCCAGGCGCGACACCTCCGGAGCCATGCATGGATTATGGGAAGGGAGTTGTAATAGCCTTTCGGTCCGCTGGCGGTGATCGAGGGCCGTTCCCCCTCGTAAGCCAGTAGTAATCGTTTTTATCCGAGGTGCCGATTACCATCCCGGTTCATCATGTCCGGTCCAGCGGGCGAGGGGGAGCGAGTGGGCAGGATCTTCGGCGAGAGGGTCATGGAGATCCGCTTCCGCGCGCCCTCGCACGTCGGCCTCCAGGTGGGCGAGATGCTCATGGTGGAGGAGGACGCCGGGGACAGGTACCTGGTCCGGGTGATGGACGTGGAGCACGGCGCGGACCTGGACTCCCCGGACCAGATGCGGCGCTTGGCCGGTGAGCTCATCACCAAGGACCTGGACGAGGAGGAGATCGACCGGGGCGGGCTGTACGCCAACCTGTACAAGGTGGGGGTCTGCGCGCCCCTGGGGCATGTGCAAGGCACCGAGTTCAAGAAGGCCAAGTCCGTGCCGGCGCACTTCTCGACCGTGCGCAGGACCTCCGCCTCCGACTACCAGTTCCTGAGGTCGTACCTGGGGGACGTGGAGGTGGGCCGGCTGCGCTCCGGCGACCGGGTCCTGGAGATGCCGGTGGGCTTCTGGGGCAGATCGATGCCATACCACATCGGCATCTTCGCCACCACGGGCATGGGCAAGAGCAACCTCATGAAGGGCATAGCCCTCAGCTGCCTGCGCCTGCGGCGCTACGGCTTCCTCATACTCGACCCGCACGGCGAGTACTACGACGGCGGCGAGGCCGGGAGGAAGGGGCTGAGGGACGTGATCGCGCCCGGCGGCCTGGAGGTGTTCTCCTCCCGCAGGCTGGACGGCCCCTACAACCCCCTCAAGGTGTCGGCCACGGAGATCGAGATCGACGACCTGGCCAACCTCTACGAGTTCACCTCGGCGCAGCTGGAGTGCCTGCAGGCGGCGCAGTGGCGCTACGGCCAATCGTACCTCCTGGACCTGCACCGGAAGGACCCCGAGACGGTGAGCCAGGACCTCAGCGGCCGCTTCCACGAGGGCTCCATCAACGTCATCAAGAGGCGGCTGGAGAACATCTTCCGCTTCGAGCTCATCACCACCGACCCCCAGTACTCCATCACCTCGCGGGTGATCTCGTCCCTGCACTCCGGCAAGGTGGTGCTCATCGACACCAGCAACATGTTCGAGGCCGAGGAGCTGCTCGTGTCGACGGTGCTGGCCAGGGCGGTGTTCGAGCGCAACAAGTCCCTGTACTCGGACAAGG
>JALOTM010000059.1:0-6141 GCA_025457905.1 Methanomassiliicoccales archaeon | reverse complement strand
ACGCCCTGCCGCCCATGCTCATCGCCATGGAGGAGGCGCAGCGCGTGCTGTCCCAGGCCAAGGGAACGGTGTTCGCGCAGATCGCCCGGGAGGGGCGCAAGTTCAAGGTGGGGCTGTGCGCCGTCTCGCAGCAGCCCAAGCTCATCAACGAGGAGATCATATCCCAGTTCAACACCCTCTTCGTCCTCGGCCTGGCGGACAAGCGGGACCGCGACATCCTGCGCAACAGCGCCAAGCAGGACCTGTCCATGCTGGAGAACGAGATCCAGATGCTCATGCCCGGCGAGGCCCTCCTGGCCTCGCCCTTCACGCCCTTCGCCGTGCCGGTGAGGGTGCACCTGTTCGAGGATTTCCTGGAGAGGGAGAACGCCAAGGCGCGCGCGGAGGAGGAGAGGGCGCCCAAGATGGTACGGGCGGACGCCGATTTCTTCTAGGAGGGGCATGGACACCACCACCCAGTACATGCTGGAGATCGCCCTCATCACCATCATAGCGGGGGCGTGCTCGGTCATCTTCACCAAGCTGCGCTTCCCCTCGGTGATAGGGTACATCGTGGCCGGCATGCTGCTCGGGCCCACCATCCTCGGCTCCATCGTCTTCTTCGACGTGGCCATCATCGACTTCCTGGGCAACATCGGAATCGCCCTGCTGATGTTCTCCATCGGCCTGGAGTTCAACCTGCGCCGGCTGCGCAAGATCGGGGGCTTCGCCATCCTGGCGGGGGGCGTGGAGGTCCTGCTCATGCTCCTGACCGGCTACTGGCTGGGCCAGAGCCTGGGCCTGGGGGACGTGGAGAGCGTCTTCCTGGCGGCGATCATGGCCATCTCCTCCACGGCGGTCATCGTGAAGGTCCTGCAGGACACCGGCAAGATGAAGGAGGAGTGGGTGGAGCCGGTCATCGGCGTGCTCATCGTGGAGGACCTGGCGGGCGTGATCCTGCTCACGCTCACATCGCCGCTGCTCACCGGGCAGAACCCCAACATCGGCAGCACCTTGGGCATCATGCTGGCCATCGTGGCCTTCATCGCCTTCAGCCTGGTCCTGGGCCTGGCGGTGGTGCCGGCCTTCATCAACCGCATCGCCCGCCGCTTCTCCTCGGAGACGCTGCTGCTGGTGTCCCTGGGCATGGCCTTCGGCTTCGCCCTGGTGGCGGTGGGGCTGGGCCTGTCCCTCACCATCGGGGCCTTCATCATGGGCGTGCTAATCTCCCAGTCCAAGCACGTCGACGAAGTGGTGCACAAGATCGAGCCAATAAAGGAGATGTTCATGGCCGTGTTCTTCGTGTCCGTGGGCATGCTGGTGGACCCGGTGCTGGTGCTGCAGGGCATCGGCCTGGCCCTGGTCATCGCCCTGGTCTTCTACCTGGGCAAGACCTTCTTCGTGGCCTTGGGCTGCTACGCCGCCAACCTCCCCGCGAGGACAGCGTTCCTGGCAGGCGCGAGCATGGTGGCCATCGGGGAGGTCTCGTTCGTCATCGCCAACTCCGGGGTGCAGGCGGGGATAATCTCGCTGGAGGTGTACTCCTCCATCATCGGGGCGGCCATCATATCCATGGTGCTGCTGCCGGTGAGCATCAGGTCCGGCCCCAAGGAGTTCGATTGGCTGGTGAGGCACCTCCCCAAGCCCATCGTCCGCTCCATCAAGGCCATCGAGGGGGTGCGAATGCAGCTGCGCAGCCGCCTTTCCACCTCGGCGCAGCGCCGGGAGGAGATCAACCGCCAGCTCTTCTGGCTGCTCATCGACGTCACCCTCTTCGTGTGCATCCAGTTCTTCGGGCTGCTGCTCCTGCTGGCCAGCCAGCAGGTCCGGGACTTCGCGGCGGCCCTGGGCCTGGGGGTCTCCGCGGTGGCCTTGGTGCTGAGCGTGGCCATGGCCCTGCCGGTCATATTGGACATGATATCGCGCGTCCGCAAGATCGTGGCCCTCATGGCCTTCGTGGTGACCGGCTCCAAGACCTACCAGGCGGCGAGCGCCACCGCCGCCTTCCGCATCTTCAAGCGCCTGGTCCGCGTGCTGGTGGCGGTCATCCTCATCTTCACCCTGGTGCCCTTCGCCTTCTTCGCGGACGAGTACGCGACCGTCTTCGTGCTGGTCTTCCTGGGGATGGGGCTGCTCCTGGGATACCTCATCTGGGACGTGCTGAGGGCCGGGTACACCAAATGGTCCTCGGCCCTGGAGAAGGGCTTCATCGAGGACGAGGAGTGAGGCAGTTTCATTACCGTCTCAGCAATCCATTTTAAGCCCGTAGGGATTCTGAGTCCTGCTACTGGAGCCATGAGATGAAGCTGGTCCACCTCTCCGACACCCATCTGGGCTACTCGGCCTTCTCCAAGGTGGACGAGGCCACCGGCCTCAACCAGAGGGAGACGGACTTCTACGAGGCCTTCCGCCGCATGGTGGACCGCTGCCTCGAGCTCAGGCCCCGCGCCGTCCTGCACTCGGGCGACCTGTTCGATTCCGTGCGGCCGACCAACCGGGCCATCTCCTTCGCGCTGGAGCAGTTCCTGCGCCTGGACCGGGCGGGGATCGAGGTGGTGGCCATCGCCGGCAACCACTCCACCCCCAAGCTCCGCGAGACCGGCTCCGTCTTCAAGATCTTCGAGCACCTGGAGCATGTGCACCCGGTGTACCGCGAGGAGTACGAGGTGGTGGACCTGGGGGACCTGGCGGTGCACGCCCTCCCGCACGCCGAGGGCGAGCGCCTGGCCGCGGAGGCGGGGCGCATGCAGCCCATCAAGGGCAAGAGGAACGTGGCCATGATGCACGTGGGCATCTCCTCGCTGCAGGTGTTCCGCATGGGCGAGTTCAACGAGCAGGTCCTGCCCGCCTCCTGCCTGCGGCCGGACTTCGACTACATCGCCCTGGGCCACTACCATAACTTCTCCCAGGTCACCAGGAACGCCTTCTACGCCGGCTCGGCGGAGCGGCTCTCCTTCTCCGAGGCGGGCTCCCCCAAGGGCATGGTGGAGGTGGACCTGGACCTGCCCAGGGTCAGATTCCTGGAGATGCCCTCCCGGCCCATGCTGGACCTGGGGCCCATCGACGCCAGGCACCTGGACCTGGCCTCCCTGCGCGACCAGCTGCAGCGGGCCCTGGGGTCGCAGGACCTGGAGGGCAGGCTGGTCCGGCTGAGCGTGCGCGACCTCAGCCAGGAATGCTACAGCAACCTCAACTTCCATTGGCTCAGGCAGCTGGCCTCCAAGGCGGCGCACTTCGAGCCCAAGATGGAGCTTCTTGCCCAGGAGCGGGGCGGCCATGCCGCCGCCGAGGGCTTCGCCTCCCTGGACCGCGAATGGGTGGCCTTCCTCGACGCCTACCCCTTGGAGAAGGTGGACAAGGGCAAGGTCCGGGCCAAGGGCCTGGAGTATCTGGCAAAGGGGGTGGAGGAATCCGACTGAGGCATATGGAGCTGCGCAACTACCGCCGCTTCCGGAGCGCCTCCGTGGACCTCCCGGACGGGGTGGTGGGCATCCTGGGCCCCAACGGCTCGGGCAAGAGCACCCTCATGGAGGCG
Source organism: Methanomassiliicoccales archaeon (assembly GCA_025457905.1). Lineage (GTDB taxonomy): Archaea > Thermoplasmatota > Thermoplasmata > Methanomassiliicoccales > UBA472 > JAJRAN01. Next base: position 2,627 of record JALOTM010000059.1, on the reverse strand, counting down.
GTGGCCTGGGCCCTCTACGGCAACGAGAGCGACATCGTGCGCCAGGGCAAGTCCGGCGTCAGGTCGGCCCAGGCGGGCATGAACGAGGAGTGCTCGGTGGCCCTGGACTTCGAGATCTCCGGGGACCAGTACCGGGTGCATCGCTCCATGCGCGGGAAGGCGCTGGCCGTGGAGGCGCAGCTCACCGTCAACGGGAAGCAGCTGGCCAAGGGGGACAAGGGCGTCAGCGACGAGGTGCGCCGGGTCCTGGGCATGGACTACAAGTCCTTCTTCATATCGGTCTTCGCCAGGCAGAAGGAGCTGAACGCCCTCTCCGCCCTCCGGCCCGCGGAGCGCGGCAAGGTGGTGCGGCGAATGCTGGGCATCGAGTCGCTCACCAGGACGGTGGAGGAGATCGACCGGGACCGGAAGCGCCTGCAGGACCGGCTCTTCGACCTGCAGAAGGATCTGCTGGACGCCGAGGGCAGGTCGCGCCCGGACCTGCTGCGCCAGGAATTGGAGGCCTTGCGCCTGGAGAGGGGACGGGCGGAGGAGCGGCTGAGGGATCTCTCCGGGCGCGACCAGCGCATGTCCGCCACCCTCCGGGAGGCCACGGCCCGAAGGGACTCGCTCTCCAGGACGGAGGAGGAGCACCGTCGGCTGCAGACCCTGCTCCTCGGCCACCGCAAGGACCTGGAGGCCGCGCAGGCGGCGCTCAGGAAGGCCCAGGCCAGCATGGAGGAGCTGGAGCGGAAGGGGAGGGAGGCCTCCGCGCTGCAGGCGGAGCACGACGAGTACGAAAGGGCCTTGGCCCGGAAGGAGGAGATGGAGGCCCGTGCCCAGGAGCACGTGCGCCGGGGGGCGATGCTCAACCAGCGCGCCTCCCTCGAGGCCAAGGTCGGCCGGGCCCGCGCCGAGGCCGAGGCCCGGGCCCAGGCGGCGGCCGCCTGCACCGATTCCCGGAAGAGGCTGGAGACCGTGGAGGAGAGCATGGAGGCGGTCAAGGCCGAGCAGGCCCAGCTGAGGGAGGGGTCGCGGGTCAAGGGAGCCGAGGCCGACCGCCTGGCCAAGGAGATGGAGAAGGCCTCCGCCAGGCTGGAGGAGATCGGGCGGCTGGGGCCGGAGGGGGTTTGCCCCACCTGCGAGCGCAGGCTGTGCGAGCAGCACTCCCTCCTGGTGGGGAAGCTGCGCAAGGAACTGGCGGCCATGTCCGAGGAGCGCTCCCGGCTGTCGGCGGAGGTGGAGGAGGCCGGGCGCCAGCTGGAGCAGAGGGCGACCAGGCTGGAGGCATTGGTGAAGCGGAGGAGGGACCTGCAGGCCAGGTGCGAAGAGGACCAGAGGGCCGAGGGGCAGCTCAGCTCGGCCAAGGCCCAGCTGGCCTCTCTCGAGGAGGAGTTGGCGCAACTGGAGGCCGAGGCCTCCTCCCTTGCTCCGCTGGACTACAGCGAGGAGGGGCACGAGGCCCTCCGCAGGCGCCTCACGGAGCTCAGGCCCCGCTGGGAGCGGCGCCGGGCCCTGCAGGCGGAGCTGATGACCCTGGGCCAATGGCAGGAGGAGCGGGCGGCGCAGGAGGCCAAGGCGACCTCCTCCGGCCGATCGGCCGCGGAGGCGGAGCGCGGATTATCTTCCCTGGGCTACCGCGAGGGCGAGCGGCAGGCGGCGCAGGGGGCCCTGGACGCCCTCATGGAGCAGAAACGGGACTTCGACCGCGAGCTCTCCGCCACCGAGAGGGAGCTGGACCGGATGGCGGCCGAGTCCTCCCTCAAGGAGGAGAGGCTGGCGGAGCTGGAGGCCAGGGAGAGGGCGGTGGCCGGGCTGACCTCCCAGGTGGAGGAGCAGAGCGCTTTGGGGCAGGCCATGCGGGACTTCCGCGAGAGCATGATGGCCCGGGTGGTGCCCACCCTGTCGGAGGTGTCCTCGCGCCTGCTGGCCGAGCTCACGGACGGCCGCTACGCGGGGATGCGGGTGAACGGCGACTACGAGATCGGCATCCTGGACCGGGGCGAGGAGTACCCTCTGGCGCGCTTCTCAGGCGGGGAGGCGGACCTGGCCAACCTGTGCCTGCGCCTGGCCATATCCAAGGTCATAGCCGAGCGGGCTGGCAGCGCCCTGAACCTGCTGATCCTCGATGAGATCTTCGGCTCCCAGGACCAGGAGCGCAAGCGCAACATCATGGAGGCCTTCGCCCAGCTGTCCCGGCAGTTCTCGCAGATCCTACTGATAACGCACATCGACGACGTCAAGGACATGGTGGGCGCGGTCATCGTGGTCGAGGAGAACGAGGACGGGAGCAGCTCCGCGCAGCTGGTCCGCTGAGACCGTCGGGCCTGCCCGTCTGCGAGGGGGGCGCGCTCAGCCCCAGACCGCGTCGATGTCCACGTTGTCCCCGACCAGCCGGCGCACCTTCTCGATCTTCAGCGAGTCCTCGGGGTCGATGCGGGCGATGAGGTGGTCGATGGTCTCCGCAGCGTGCAGGGTGTCCATGGAGGTGAGCAGTATCGGCACCTTGCGCTCGTAGGCCTTGGCGATCACCTGCTTGTCCGGGTACAGGCCGCCGGTGAGCACCAGGCAGGAGGTGTCGGTGGTGAGCGCCGCCATCTGGATGTCGGAGCGGTCCCCTCCGGTGATGAGCGCCTTGCGGCTCGACC
>JALOTM010000058.1 GCA_025457905.1 Methanomassiliicoccales archaeon | reverse complement strand
CAACGGAGTGGTTGCGGGGCGCACCATCAACATGGGGCTGAAATCGTGGGAGGAGCTGGACCGGGTGGAGCTCTTCTACCGGGGCGTGGACCTCTCCTACCCCAGCTGCAACGAGGCCTTCAGACGGGAGGTGCTGGAGAAGGTAGGGGGGTTCGACACCTGGTTCATCACGGCGGAGGACATCGACCTAAACTTCCGGGCCGTGGAGGCAGGCTACGACATAGCCTACAATCCCAATGCCGTCATCTATCACCGCACCAAGGCCACCGTGTACCGATTCTATAAGCAGGCCTTCTGGAACGGGGCGGGACGCAAGCAGCTGACGCTGAAGCATGGACGCCTCTGGGGCAATTACGACCCCATGCGCATGTTCCGGCAGAAGATGACCTTCTGGTCGTTCACGAGGCTAGTCGTGGCCTTCATGGGGTACATCGGTTTCAAGCTCTTCGACGCCAAGGGGCCCTATGGCAAGAAGCTCCTGGGCTCTAAATGAGCCCGGGGGTCGCGAGCTATTATATCCCATCCGTGATTACCCGTAGCAGGCTGGTGCGCCACTGAGGGTCAGCGTCGTCATACCCACCATGAACGAGGAGAAGTCCATCGGGGCGGTCATGGACTCCATCAACGCCGCCATGAGCGCCTCCAGATATGATTATGAGGTGCTCATCGTGGATATCTCCAAGGACCGGACCAGGGAGATCGCCACCTCCAAGGGCGCGAGGGTGGTGGACGAGCCTCGGCGCGGCTATGGGAGGGCGTACAAGTCCGGTTTCGCGGCATCGGCCGGAGAGGTCATAGCCACCCTGGACGCGGACTGCACCTACCCTGCCGAGGATATCCCCAAGCTGGCGGACATGCTTCTCGCGGAGGAACTGGACTTCATCACCACCGACCGCTTCGCCAGGATGGAGGAGGGGGCCATGTCCGGCATGCACCGCTTCGGAAACAAGGTTCTCAACATCACCACGCGCATGCTGTTCCACGTGAGGTTCCATGATTCCCAGAGCGGGATGTGGGTGTTCCGGAAGGAGTGCCTGGACAGGCTGGAGCTGACGGATGATGGCATGCCCTTCTCCGAGGAGATCAAGATCGAGGCCTTCCGCAAGCTCCGCGCCAAGGAGGTGCCCATCGTCTACCGCCGGCGGGTGGGAGAGGTGAAGCTGTCATCCTGGAAGGACGGCTGGAGGAACTTCAAGTTCCTCTGGAGGAAGAGGTTCTAGCCCTGCAGGTCTGGGAACCTCTCCAATATGAGGCGGATGGTGGCTCGCAGGCCCTCCCGGGCCTCCAGGTTCCTGAGGGCCGCGGACGGGTGGTAGGTCGGCACCAGGTCGATCCTCTCCCGGCCCAGGGCGATGGTGAAGGTCTGATTGGCCACCTCCTTCAATGTGACCTTGTACCCGAGCAGGGCCTCGCAGGCCGTCTTGCCGAGGCACACTATGATCATCTTGCCCTTCAGGTCGTCCTCCAGGTAGGGCCGGCAGGCCTGGACCTCGTCCTCCTTGGGCCGGCGGTTCCGGGGCGGACGGCACTTCACCACATTGGTGATCATCACGCTCCCGCGGGGAAGCCCCTCCTCCTCGAGAAGGCGGTCCAGCATCTTCCCGGCGCGGCCTACGAATGGGGCCCCGGACAGGTCCTCCCTCTCCCCCGGCGCCTCCCCCACGAGCACCACCGGCGAGGAGTAGTCGCCCGAGGGGGCGACCACCCTGGTCCGCCCTCGACAGAGAGGGCAGAGGTCGCAGTTAAGGTCCAGGAACATGTCATCCCTCCAGCACGTCCTCGGCGGTCAGCAGGGAGAGCAATTCCACTCCCATGCCTCCCAGCCTGTCCCGGCCCCCCTCCTGGCGATCGATGACCGCCAGCACCGTCCCCACCTTGGCGCCCGCCGCCCTTAGTATGTCCACCGCCTCGGCCGAGGAGCCCGCGGAGGTGACCACGTCCTCCACCACCAGGACGCTCTCGTTCTGTCTTAGGACGCCCTCGATCGTCTTTCCCGTGCCGTGGTCCTTCCTCTCCTTGCGGACCATCACGTAGGGGATGCCCGTGCGCAGCGAGAGCGCCACCGCCAGGGGTATCGAGCCCAGGACCACGCCGGCGATCCGGTCCACCCGGATGCCCTGGGCCAGGATGACCCCGGCCATCTCCTCCGTGATCTCCGCCAGCACCCGAGGGTCGGTGGATGCCTTCTTGATGTCGATGTAGTACCTGCTCCTCTTCCCCGAGGCCAGCGTGAAATCCCCATAGGCCAGCGCCCCGCACTCCCTCAGGGCCTCCTTCAGTCTCATCTTGCTCATGTCACCAAGGCTCCTTCTTCAGGCCTTTCCTGAACCCTATGATGTTCACCAGGCGATGTATCACCGGCACCGCCACCAGCAGCGCGACCAACGCGAAGATGCCGTTGCCCTCCACGTAGATGGACAGGAACCATTCCGGGAAGAGCAGGAGGGTGAGGAGCATGGCCCCCACCACGAAGTCGTACTGGTCGAGGCCCGCGGCCTTGGCCCCCCGCTCCAATCCCATCCTCCTCTTGATGAAGGCCCCGGCCATGTCGCCAAGCAGCGAGCCGAGGGCCAGCACCAGCACGATCCAGAGGGCCTGGGGCATGGGACCGAAGCCCAGGTAGTCCTCGGAGCCGTACAGATCGCCCGCCATCAGCTGCAGTAGTCCCACCAGGATGCCGGTGAGCGTCCCTCCCGCCAGGCCACGCCAGGTCTTGCCGTCGCCGAGGACGCGCCTTCCCCTCCAGCTCCTGCCGAAGTCCACGGGGGTGCCGCCCCCGAAGAGCACGGCCGCCGAGTTGGGCACCAGGGCCGGTATGAAAACCCAGATGCCGATGGCGATGGAGGTCAGCACATCCATTGCCTCTGGATTCCAGAGGAGGCTATAGAAGCTTTCGCTAGGCCCCTCTCGAGGAGAAGAAGGCCAGCAGGTCGTTGGGCACGGCCTCTGCCGCCCTCATCTCCATGCGGTCCTCGAACTGCTTGGCCCTCCTGTCCAGGACCAGCGCCACGCCCACGTCCCCCTCCGTCCTTATGAGCCTCCCGATGCACTGCTGCATCTTCCTGGCCGCAGGCACCTTCACCGTGTACTCCCAGCCCTTCCCGAACTTCATCTCATGGTAGTGCAGGAGGGCGCGATGCTTGGCCGTGGGCTTGGGGTAGGGGATCCCGGCCACCAGGGCCACCTGCAGCTCCCGGTCAGGGAAGTCCACCCCTTCGGAGATCCTCCCCCCCATGACGGCGAAGAGCACCTGGCCCTGGGCCGAGGGCTGCTTGAAGCTCTGCACCGTGCTCATAAGCTCCGCCTGGGGCATGCCCCTTTCCTCCAGGTAGACGTTCTTGCGGATGCGGAGCAGGACCTTGTCCTCTAGGAAGCGGTCCATGAGGCCATAGGAGGGGAAGAAGACCACGGTGTTCCGGTCCAAGGCGTTGCAGCACCTCACGATATAGTCCTCCATCCTGGGCACGATTTCCGCGTCCTGGGCCATCTCCTCGTACTTGGTGGTCACGTCCTCCGCGTAGAGGACGAGGCGGTTCGCTGGATCGAAGGGCGAGGGGAAGGCCCTCAGGGTCGTGCCCTCCGGCAGCCCTACGGAATCACGGTACTCGTAGAGGGGGACCAGAGTGCCGGACATGTGCAGCGAGCCGGCGCATTCGTGCAGGAAGCCGCAGGCCAACGAAGGGTCGAGGCAGAAGCCCTCGAAGCGGGGGTTCTCCCCGCCCACCACCAGCTTCACGTAGCAATCCTCGTCCATCTTCAGCCAGAACCAGAGGAAGGCGCCGAGCGAGAAGATGAAGGACCGGGGCAGGCGCCCCTGCTCCTTCTTGCTCTCCCTGACTATCTCCCCATGGGTCATCATGGCCTTGCAGGCGATGCCCAGCTGCCTGGAGGTGATGGCGAAGGCCTGCATCAGGCCTGCCGAGACCATGTCCGGGGGTATGAGGCCGTCGTCCTCGATGACGTAATCGCGCACCGCCTCCTCGAGGAGGGAGCGCACATGCTCGGCCACGTCCCTTATGCTCACTCCCTCCGCGACCTCCGGGTCCCCGTATTCCTCAAGCTCCTTGAGGACCAGCTCCAGGGAGGCCATGGAGAGCTGCAGGGAGCGCGACTCCCGTGCGTAGTCCGGTAGGTTGTGGGCCTCGTCCACAACGATGATCAGCTCGGACATGGGAACGTTCATCCTGTCCACGAAGGCCTCTCGTACGAAGGGGGCGAAGAAGTAGGCGTAGGGCGCAGTGACCACGGTGGCATGGGCCAGCAGCTCCTTGCCCAGTTCATAGGGGCACAGGCCCTGGGAGTCGCAGTACTGCGAGAACTCCTCGACCGTTGGCAGCTCCCTTCGGCAATGCTCCAGCACCTTATCGAAATCGCTGGCCAGGACGGCGTCGTAGAACCGGCAGCCCCCCTCCTTTCCGGCCAATGACCGGCGCTTTCGCTCAGAGCAGAGGCGTGACAGCTCCTCCGCGTTGCCCTGCTTCAGCTCGGGGTCGCGGGAGAGCAGGGGACAGGTGGACTGACGGCCCTGCACCCCCATCCCGAACACCTCGGCCCGGGAATTGATCCGTCGCAGCTCCAGGATCACTTGGCGCTGCTGCGAGTTGGTGCGGGTGAGATAGACCACCTTGCGCCCCGATGCCAAGGCCACCTGCAGGCTCGAGGCAAGGGCGCACACGGTCTTCCCCGTTCCCGTGCCGCTCTCCATGACCACGTGCCTTCCTTCCTTCAGGGCCGCCGACACCGAGGCCACTATCTCCGTCTGATGCTTCCGGGGCTCGTAGGGGAACAGCTCCATCCGCCCAGCTAAACGTCAGGCCTGAGAATACGCTTTCCCGGAGGTGGCCGAAACTGCTGCCCCCTCCCATGCCCTTGGTCTTCGTGCTACGCTTGTCTACGTGTTACGGTGCCAGACCTCGTCGGGCACCTCATCGTAGCAGGTGTCGATGCCGTCGGCGCCGTTGTTGCAGCGGCCGTTGCCGGATATGAGCTCGAATATCCTTTCCTTCTTGAAGAGCCAGTAATGGATCCGCCACTCCCTTCCGTCGTAGAGGGTGGTCTCCTCCCTCTCGGTGGTCAGGATGCCCGTGTCCTCGAGCATGTAGAAGGCGTCCCTGTCCTCGGGCTCGAGGATGTTGTCGATGATGCGCTCAGAATAACCGAAGAAATTCATGACATGCTGGGCCATGGCCCGCGCCTGGTCCTCTGGCATGCCGGTGTGGTCGATGCCGGTCTTTATGGCATGGGTGAGGTCGTCGACCGTCAAGGTCAGTACCTTCCCGTTCTCAGCCAAGACCAAGGCATCAACATGCCCGTTCCCGCCATTGACCTCCGCGACCTCCAATCGCTCGGACGCCTTCCCGTTCCCCTTGTGTCCCTTCGAAAAACCATTGCCCTTAATGGCAGCGCTCTTAGAGATCATCTAAGCTTAATGCCCCCCTCTAAATGACTAACTCGCGAAATGCAAGATAGATAAACTAACGCAATTCAGAAACCAGTATTTATATATTGTTATTCAACGGGGTAACGAGCGTTAATATGGGAAAGACATGCTGGCACCTATGCTTCATGTGGAACTTGGGGACCCATGCGACAGTTTATTAACGGTTACCGACAAAGGGAATCCGGAGGTAAAAGAATGCTAGCGCAGTTCAAGATCGTGCCCATCGGGAAGGGCGAGAGCCTCTCCACCTATGTCGCGGAATGCGTTAGGATCGTGCAAGGCAGCGGGCTCAAGTACCAGCTCACCCCAATGGCCACCATCATCGAGGGGGGATGGGATGAGGTCATGGAGGTCATCGGCCAATGCCACAAGAAGGTGCGCTCCATGTCCAACAGGGTGGCCACCAGCATCGAGGTGGACGACCGTGGCGGCCATCGGGACGCCATGGAGCAGAAGATAAGGAGCGTCCAGGACAGGCTATCCCAAGGATAGCCGCAAGCCCGGAAGGAGGCGTCTCAGCCCTCTGGCTTGGAAGGGGTGCGCCGCCCCAGCTCCCCACCGACGATCATCAGGACGACCATCCCCACCAGGGACACCACCAGCACCATGATGAGCTCGTTCACGCCCTCGAAGCTGGTGGCCCCGATGGCCAGCGCGGCTGAGACGTTCCTGTAGCCCGCCCCCAACGCCAGCACCTTCCTCTTGTTCGCATCCCGCCCTCCCAGGGCCCAGCCGATGGCGAAGGCCAGCAGCACGAAGAC
>JALOTM010000057.1 GCA_025457905.1 Methanomassiliicoccales archaeon | reverse complement strand
TGGCTCCCGGCCTGGGAGGACATCCCGCCGGGGGTCGCGCTGCCCGTGGCCACCAAGGAGGGCGTGGTGGTCGGGCCGGGCAGCTCCTGGCAGAACCCCACCGGCACGTGGAGGACGCAGTCCCCCATGTACATCAAGGAGAAGTGCGTGCGCTGCCTGCGCTGCTGGTGGTCCTGCCCCGAGGGCACCATCAAGCGCCAGGCCGACGACTACATGCGCTGGGACTACCGCTACTGCAAGGGCTGCGGGGTGTGCGCCAACATCTGCCCCGCCTCGGCCATCGAGATGAAGAGGGGGTCGAGGGAATGGTGACCAAGGTCATCTCCGCCGACCACGCCGTGGCCTGGGCGGCCAGGCTGGCACGGGCCGAGGTCATCCCCGCCTTCCCGATCACCCCGCAGACGCTCATCATGGAGCTGCTGTCGGAGTTCATCAACGACGGGGAGCTGGACGCTGAGCTCATCGCCGCCGAGAGCGAGCACTCGGTGATGAGCATCGCGGTCGGGGCATCCGCGGGAGGCGTGCGGACCTTCACCGCCTCCTCCTCCCAGGGGCTGGCGCTGATGCACGAGATGCTGTACGTGGCCCCGCAGGTGCGCCTGCCGGTGGTCATGGCCAACGTCAACCGCTCGCTGGGGGCCGCCTCCGGCATCTGGCTGGAGCACAACGACTCCATGCCGGAGCGGGAGTCCGGCTGGCTGCAATGCTACGTGGAGGACAACCAGGAGGCCCTGGACATGGTCCTGCAGGCCTTCCGCATCGCCGAGGACCAGAGGGTCATGCTGCCGGTCATGGTATGCCTGGACGGCTTCGTGCTCTCCCATACCGTGGAGAGGGTGGAGATACCCGGCCAGGAGGAGGCGGACTCCTTCCTGCCGAGGTTCCGTCCGCTGAACAGGCTGGACACCGAGGACCCCCGGGTCATCAACCCCATCGTACCGCCGGAGTACGCCATGGAGATGCGCTATCAGCTGGACCGGGCCATGGACGCCTCGCGGGCGGTGGTGGGGGAGGTGGACGAGCTCTTCGGGCGGGCCTTCGGGCGCAGGTACGGAGGTCTGCTGGAGCCCTACCTGATGGAGGACGCGGAGTACGCGCTGCTCTCCCTGGGCACGGCCACGACCACCGCCAGGGCGGTGGTGGACGAGCTCCGCTCCCAGGGCAGCAGGGCAGGGCTGATCAAGCTGCGCTTCATGCGCCCCTTCCCGGAGAACGAACTCAGGGAGGCGGCCAGGGGGCTGAGGGCGCTGGGGGTCTTCGACCGCTCCATCGCCATGAACGGCCTCGGCCCGGTGTTCACCGAGGTCCGGGGGGCGCTAGGCTCCACCGGAATCGCCCTCAGCGACCACATCGGCGGGCTGGGCGGGAGGGACCTAACCCTGCAGGAGATGAGGGACGTGTATGCGTCCATAGGGTCCTCGGCAGCCGGGCAGGCCACGGTCCGGTGGCACGGGCTCAGGGGGGAGCAGGGATGAGCGAGGCCAGGGACGTGAGCAAGCTCACCCTCAGGGACGTGCCGAACAAGGACTACTTCCTGTGGGGGCACGGCGCCTGCCCCGGCTGCGGCGTGGCCATTGCCGTCAAGAACATCATGCGCATCCTCGGCCCCGAGACCATCGTCTACGTCCCCGCCTCCTGTTTGGTGGTGTTCGGGGCGCAGTACCCCTATTCGTCGTTCGACGTGCCCTACCTCTACTCGGCCTTCGAGAACACCGGGGCCGTGGCCACGGGCATCCGGGCGGCCATGAGGCGCCGCGGGAGGGACCCCATCGTGGTGGGCATGGCGGGGGACGGGGGCACCTTCGACATCGGGCTCCAGGCCCTGTCGGGCGCGGCCGACCGCGGGGAGGACATACTGTACGTGTGCCTGGACAACGAGGCCTACATGAACACCGGCATCCAGATGTCCGGGGCCACCCCCTTCGGCGCCTGGACGACCACCTCCCCGGCCGGCCGGAAGGTCAAGGGCAAGCGCCGCTTCAAGAAGGACGTGGACCACATCGTGGCCGCGCACGACCCCGCTTACCTGGCGACCCTCTCCATAGCGCACTTCAACGACTTCGTGCGCAAGGTGGAGCGGGCCAAGTCCATGACCGGGTTCCGCTTCCTGCACGTGCTCACGCCCTGCGTGCCGGGCTGGAGGTCCGAGTCCGCCCGGACCATGGAGATCGCCAAGCTGGCCGTGGAGACGGGGATGTGGACGCTGTTCGAGTCCCACGACAACGAGTCCCGGGTCACCTACAAGCCATCGGCGATGCTGCCGGTGACCGACTACCTCAAGCTCCAGGGCCGGTTCGCGCACATGACCGTGGAGGACGTCAACTCGCTGCAGAGATGGCTGTGCACGAAGTGGTGGCTGCACTACAAGGACCAGGTGGAGGCCCTGCCCTGCCGCGTCTACGAGACGGAGAGGCCGGTGGCGCACGACGGCGACCCCCTGCACGGCGTCTGATGAGCGGGGCGCGTCAATTAACGCCGGTTAAGGAAAACTAGTATTAGGAGCAGATGCGTAATTCATTCACTCTGTTTGGGGAGGGGGACACGGGGACTAACCAACCTGAGGCAGGTGCAAGGACTTGCCTCAGGCACATCTTATCAATGGGCTATGCCGCTGCACGACTCATTATTGCGGTCCGTCGCCTCCTGGCTCAGAGCTCCATCATGGCGCAGCGCTTGGCCTCGTTGTAGGAGCTGTCCACGATCCTCAGCGTGCAGTCGTGGTTCTCTATCTCCAGCCCGAATATGGTGGCGAACTCCTGGAGCTGCTTCTGGAAGACCGGGTCGCTCACCAGCCCGGTGTTCAGGCCCACGGTCCTCTTGTAGTCCATGTACTGGAAGACGGTCTTGGCCTCCTCCACGTCGTTGGGGTCGTGCAGCATCTGCATCTCCTGCATGAAGTGCCGCCAGTTCGCCAGCCACATGGTGTTGAGCACGAAGGAGGGCCCTGGCTGCTTTATCAGGAAGGCCCGGTACTCGTCCCTCCCGCCCAGGACGGTGCCGTAGCAGTCGTCTATGGGCGCGCCGTCCTTGTCCTTGAGGATGGTCACCGGGACCTTCACCCCCTTGCAGAAGATCTCCATGTTGCGGAAGGCGTTGCCGCACTGGCCGTAGAAGATGAGTATGGACTTGGCCAGCGGCTCGATGCGGGCGATGGACCTGGAGACCTCCTCGCGCAGCATGGGGGGGCTCTGGTGCAGCCCGATGGACTTCACCCAAACTATCACGTTGAGGCCCGGCGTGAGCTGGAACTGCTTGATGTCGAACTGCTCATCGAACAAGCTCACCTTCTTGTCCGGGGCCATCCTCTGGACCTTCCCGGCCATGGTCCTCTCCTGGGTGGAGTCGATGACCAGCACATGCCTCACCTCGGGGTCGTTGGCCACCACGTAGGCCATCTCGTCCTCCAGCACCTGGCACCCGATGATGCCCATCACCTGGTCGATCATCTCGTCCCCTCCCGGCGGGAGCGGTCCAGGCCGTAGCGCTTGGCCATGGCGGTCATGGCCACCAGGTTGTCCATGGGGGTGTAGGTCTCCAGGGAGCATCCGGGGGCCACGCAGTCCACGCCCTGGTCTATGCAGGAGCAAGTGGCCTCTTCCACCTTGGCAACGCTGCCCATGAGCAGCGTCTTGGTCGGGCTGACGTTGCCGATGATGGCCAGGTGGCGGCGCGCGCCCAGACGCAAGGCCAGGGAGATGGGGACGTCCTCGTCGATGCTGAGCGCGTCCACGTCCACCTCGATCATGCGGTCCAGCTGCCGCTCGGAGACGTTGCCGCACACGTGCAGTATCGATTCTATGCCCAACTTCCTCATCTCGTTGGCGACCTTGTCCTCGTACGGCTCCACGAACTCCCGGAAATGCTCGAAGGTGAGCACGTCGCTGTTGGAGAGAGAGTCGTCCAGGACGATCTGGTCCACGCCCGCCTCCACCGCCTCGCGGACGTACTCCAGGATGAAGGCCGTGGTCTTGCTCAGCAGCGCATTCAGCAGCGCCGGGTCCTTCTCCATGTCCATGAGGGACTCGTGGTCTCCGCGCAGCTGCATGGCCAGCATCATGGGCGAGGTGATGCCCAGGAAGATGGGGACCTCCTCCACCTCCTCCCACTCGTCCTCGAGCAGCCTGATGGCCTCCAGGACTATCGGCACCTTGCCCCCGTTGCGAGGGTCGGGGACGTGCAGCCGGTCCACGTCCTCGGGCCCGCTCACCATGCGCTGCAGGACGACCGGCAGCCTCTGCGCCCCCATGCGCCCGGTGGCCACGCCGAAGGCCGAGACCTCCACCGACTCGTCGAACGGGACCCTGACGTTCTCGAAGCCGGCCAGGTCATGGGCGGCGATCGCCAGCCTGGCCATCTTGACGGGGTCGTCCTGGATCTCCGGGTAGTAGGAGCTGGACGCCTTCATGAGCGCCGTGGTCGCGGCATGCATCGGGCAGATGACCGGCGGCCGGTCCACTGGCACATGGTTAAGTACATTGTTCAGTCGCTCGTACTCGTTCACTCGTATACTCCCCACACCGATGTCCCGGTCGCCCGGAACGATTGTGAATATTCGCCTGCTCTGCTTATCAGACTATCGGTCCGGAGGGCGCGGTCCGAGGGTCCCGGGCGAACCAAACCTATATTCGAGGCGGTCGCCAATAGACGATAGGGGTCCAATGCTATCCGAGCCTCCGATGGTGGGGAGAGAGGCGGAGCTGTCACGCCTGGAAGGGGTGCTGCAGCAGGTGCTCGGCGGGGCGGGCAAGGTCTTCTTCGTCTCCGGCGAGGGCGGCATCGGCAAGAGCAGGCTGGCCTCCGAGTTCGAGAAGAAGGCGAGGGTGAAGGGGTGCAAGGTGCTCATCGGGAACTGCGTGCCCTCCTCGCGCATATCCTACATGCCCTTCCTGGAGGCTTTGAACGGACTGGTGGAGGACAAGCCCGAGGAGAAGGCGCCCAAATCGAAATTCTTCCAGTCCGCCAAGAAAGCCGCGCCGGAGCTGATGGAGGCCGTGCCGATAGTGGGCAACATCCTCAAGGGCGCCACGATCATGTACCAGGAGTACCACGCGCTGGGTGAGGAGGGCGAGGGAGACGACAAGCAGATGCTGTTCGCCACCCTGCAGCTGCTGCAGCAGGAGTGCGCCAAGCGCCCCATCGTCATGCACATCGACGACCTGCAGTGGGCCGACTCCGCGAGCGTGGGCATGCTGCACTTCCTGGCGCGCAACATCAAGGACATGCGGCTGATGCTCCTGGGCATCTACCGCCCCGAGGACATACTGCTGGACCGGAAGGTGGGAGGGAACCCCTTCCTGGACAGCCTGAGGATCATGAGGCGCGAGAGCCTCTGCGACGAGCTCACCCTGAAGCCCCTGACGGAGGGGGAGATCAGCCAGGTGGCCTCCGGCATGCTGGAGAGGCAGGTGAGCACGGTGGTCGTGAACCGCATCTACCGTGAGAGCGGAGGCAAGCCCCTCTTCGCGGTGGAGACCATCAGGCAGATGGAGAGCTCCGGTGCGCTGACATGCAAGGAGGGCGCCTGGAGCATCACGGAGAAGGAGACGGAGATCCCCACCTCGGTCAAGGAGGTGGTGCTGCGGCGCATCGAACGCCTGTCGAAGGAGGAGAGGCGCTCGCTGGAGTACGCCTCGGTCATGGGCATGAGCTTCGACCCGGAGCTGCTGGCGGATGCCCTGAGGATGGACCGGCTGGAGCTGCTGGAGAGCCTGGAGCACCTGCATGAGGACCACCAGCTGGTGCGCGAGGTGGAGGGCGGGTACGTCTTCGAGGAGGAGAAGGTGAGGCGGGTCACCTACGACAGCATCTCCAAGCTGAGGAGGAAGGAGGTGCATCGGGCCTTCGGGCAGCTGTTGGAGAAGAAGCTGCCAAATGAATCATTGTACCCGGACCTGGCCAGGCACTTCCATATGGCGGGCGAGGCCCAGAAGGCGGTCAAGTTCTCCATCCTCGCCGGGCAGTTCTGCCTGGACCGGCAGGTGGTGGACGAGGCCCTGGGGTATTTCAGTTTGGCCGCCGAGCTGGCGAGCAAGGACCAGGCCTTGGCGGAGGAGAGGCCCAAGGCCATGGAGGGGCTGGCCGACTGCTATGTGACCAGGGACAAGACCAAGGCGGACGCCCTGTTCCAAGAGTGCCTGCAGTCATACCAGGACAAAGGAGCGCTAGCTCGAGTGAGGCGTAAGCAAGCTGAGTGCTGGCTACAAAGTGCGTTGGGAATGGGGGACGGAACAAAGGCCAGGGAGCTCATCGAGCA
>JALOTM010000056.1 GCA_025457905.1 Methanomassiliicoccales archaeon | reverse complement strand
AAGGGCTTATCTACGCCCGCTTTCCTCTGCTCAACGACAGGGGTAGAGGTCATGGAGGACGAGCTGGAGTTCATAATATCTCTGGCCCTGGCACAGGGGGCCAGCTACGCCGAGGCGAGGTATCAGACCGACCGGAGCGAGTCCAATCTGCTGAAGAACGGAGAGCCGGAGGTGGCCTCCTTCGAGACCAAGAGGGGCATGGCCTTCCGCGCCATCGTCGAGGGCGGCCTCGGCTTCGGCGCCACCAACCAGTTGGGCAAGAGGGAGCTCCGGGCCATGGTCAAGAGGGTCGTGGCGAGCGCCAGATCGGCGGGGCGTAGCAACAGGGTGCCCATCGCCATGGGGCCGGCCGACCTCGCCCAGGGGAAGGTTGAGGTGCGCCCGCGCGTGGGCTTCGAGGCCGTCGGTCTGGAGGCGCGCCTGGACCTGCTCAAGGAGGCGGACGCCGCCGCCCTGGCAGCCGCGGAGGCCGCGGGGGTGAAGCTCCCCGGGAGGTACCTTTCCCTGGACACCCTGACCACCGAGAAGTCCGTGCTCACCTCCGACGGGGCCAAGGTTCACAGCGTCATCCCCCGGGTCTCCCTGGACGCCTTCCTGACGGCCTTCGAGCCCGGCCGCGGGTCCATCCAGAGGTTCATCAGCCTGGGAGAGTCCTCGGGCTGGGAGGCGGCGGAGCGCTGGGACGTGCCAAGGCTGCTCAAGGAGGAGACCGATACCCTGGCCAGCGTGCTTCTCAAGGCCGAGGCGGCCCGCGAGGAGCAGGGCGACGTGGTATTGGGGCCGGAGGTGGTGGGCATCGTCAGCCACGAGAGCTCAGGTCATCCGGGCGAAGCGGACCGCATCCTCGGGAGGGAGGCGGCCCAGGCCGGGGAGGCGTACCTCAGGCGGGATTCGCTGGGGATGAAGGTCGGATCGGAGGTGGTGAACGTGGTCGAGGACCCCACCCTGCCGCGCTCCTTCGGCTTCTATCCGTTCGATGACGAGGGGGTCAAGGCCCGGAGGAGGCACCTCATCAAGGAGGGCCGCATCAACGAGTTCCTCCACAACCGGGAGACGGCGCATGCCATGGGGGTGCGCAGCAACGCCTCCGCCCGCTCCGTGGCCTTCAACCGTGAGCCCATCGTCCGCATGTCCAACACCTTCGTGGAGCCGGGCGACCTCAGCCTGGAGGAGCTCATCGAGGGCGTGGACTATGGCGTCTATATCAAGAACTTCATGGAATGGAACATCGACGACCGCCGCTACAACCAGAGGTACGTGGGGCTGGAGGCCTTCCGCATCGAGGACGGCCAGCTTCGCCAGAGGCTGCGCAACCCGGTCCTGGAGCTGACCACGCCCGCCCTCTGGTCGGCGGTGGACGCGGTGGGGAAGGACCTCAAGTTCAATGCCGCCACCTGCGGGAAGGGGGACCCCATGCAGGGCATCCCCGTTTGGACCGGGGGCCCTCATGTGCGGGCGCGCGGCCTCAGGCTGGGGGGGTCGTCATGAAGGCCGAGGACATCTGCCAGCTGGTGCTGCGCCTGTGCAAGGCCCAGGGCGTCAGCGACACGGTGGTCAGCGTGGCCCAGGCCCAAGGCTCCATGGTCCGCTTCTCCAACAACGAGGTCACGGTGGTGGACGAGCTCATGGACACCACTGTGGGCATCTACGTGAACGACCACGGGCGGCGCGCCGGCACCAGCACCGCCGACCTTTCCAGGAGGTCGCTGGAGGCCGCCGCCCGCAAGGTCGTCGAGACCGCACGAAAGGGACCGGCCTCGACCAGCTACGCGCCCCTGCCCCAAGGGCCTTTCACCTACGACCCCCGGCTGCTGGACTCCAGTCCCGTGGCGTCGGCCCCCAAGGAGCTGGTGGGCATGGCGCGGCAGGCCATCGACTCCGCCGTCAGGGAGGGCGCGGACCGCGTCGCCGGCTCGCTCACCGCCGACAACGGCAAGATCACCCTCCAGACCTCGGCGGGAGCCTTCGGGGTCATGCACAAGTCCGGCCTGGAGGTGTCCCTGCGGGCCTTCTGCGGCGATTCCTCGGGCCATTCGATGAGCGTCTCCGGGAACAAGGAGGGGTTCGACCCGGCCAAGGCCGGGGAGGAGGCCGGCCGCCTGGCCAAGCTGTCGCTCTCCCCCGCAGCGGGCGAGTCGGGGACCTACGACGCCGTCCTCGGGCCCATGGTCTTCGCCGACCTCGTCAACCAGATCGGCAGGAGCGCCTCGGCCTTCATGGTGGAGGCGGGGCTCTCCTTCCTCGGAGGGAAGATCGGCCAGAAGGTCGGGGCGGACATCCTGAGCGTCTCCGACGACCCCACTCTGGAAGGCTCCTACGGCTCCACGCCCTTCGATGCCGAGGGCCTGCCCTCGCGCAACAACCGGATAATCGACGCGGGGGTGCTGAGGACCTACCTGCACAACAGCTCCACGGCGGCGCGTGCGGCAACGGCCTCCACGGCCAACGCCGGGCTGGTGGCCCCTCGCGCCTTCAACCTGGTGGTGGGAGAGGGCCAGAAGGGACTTGAAGAGATGATATCCACGGTGGACCGGGGAATATACGTCACCAACAACTGGTACCTGAGGTACCAGAACTACTCCACCGGCGACTTCAGCACCATACCCCGCGACGCCATGTTCCTGATCGAGAAGGGGCAGCTCTCCAAGCCAATCAAGGAGCTGCGCATCTCCGACAACCTGCTGCGCATCTTCGGAGCGGTGTCCGCGCTCACCAAGGAGCGCAGGTGGGTGCACTGGTGGGAGGTGGAGACCCCCACCCTGGCGCCGTCCGCCCTGGTGACGGGCATGCGCTTCACCAAGTCCCGCTAGGCCCTCTCCAGGCTCCCGGAGCGGAAGCCCTCCAGGTCCAGGCAGACGTGGCTGAAGCCCAGGGAGCGCAGCCTGGCGGCGATCTCCTCGCGGTGCGCGAGCACCAGGGGGAAGTCCGCGGGCAAGACCTCTATTCGCGCCACCTGGCCGTGATGCCTAACCCGGAGCTGGCCCGCCCCCAGGCCGCGGAGGAGGTCCTCCGCCATCTCCACCTGCCCCAGCTTCTCCTCGGTTATGCGCTCGCCATAGGGTATCCTCGAGGCCAGGCAGGCCGAGTGCGGCCGGTCCGCCGACCCCAGCCCCAGCGACCGGGCCAGCGCCCTGATCTCCTCCTTCCCGAGGCCCACCTCGGCCAGGGGGGAGCGGACGCCGAGCTCTTGCGCGGCGCGCAGCCCGTGGCGATGGCTGTGCAGGTCGTCGGCATTGATCCCGTCCACCAGGGACACGATGCCCTCCGCGGCCGCCGAGGACATGAGGCGTCTCATTATGTGCGACTTGCAGTGGTAGCAGCGGTCGTCGGGGTTGCTGGCGTAGTCCTCCAGGCCCAGCTCGTCGGTGGGGACCAGCACCAGGCGGGCGCCCATGCCCTCTGCCCGGCGAATGGCCTCCTGCCTCTCCCTGGCAGGGAAGGCGGGGGAGACGGCCATGAGCCCCACCGCCCCTTGTCCCAGCTCCTCCACCGCCACCATGAGAAGGAGGGAGGAGTCCAGACCGCCGGAGTAGGCCACGCCCACCCTCCCCTGCGAGCGCAGGAGGCGCCGAAGGGACGCAAGCTTCTCCTCTGCCGCCATGGATGCCAGATGGCCGTGCCACTAGAAAAGCCTGCCACCGGCCAAATCAAGAAATACGAGGAGCCTTGTTCGAGTGAGCATGAACATCCGCGACGTGCTCGAGCGCTACCGCTCCGGGGAGATGAGCGAGGCCGAGGCCGAGAGGCTGCTGAGGCTGGACTTCCTGGAGTGCATCAGCACGCACACCGTCTTCGACCACGGCCGGGAGGCGAGGAGGGGCATACCCGAGGTGGTCTTCGGGGAGACAAAGTCCCCCGAGGTGGTGGCGGACATCGTCTCCCGGGTCATGTCCGACCGGGAGGTCCTCCTGGTGTCAAGGGCGTCGGAGGCCCACCTGGAGGCCGTGCGCAAGGCCGTGCGGGGCACTAAGGTCACCTACAACGAGAAGGCGCGCATGATTTTGGTGGACAAGCGCCGGAGAAGAGCCAGGCGCGGCAAGGTGGGGGTCATGGCCGCAGGGTCCTCGGACATCGGGGTGGCGGAGGAGGCCAGGTGCGTGGCCGAGGCCATGGGCTGCGAGGTGCTGGTCGCCTACGACGTCGGGGTGGCGGCGCTCCACCGCATCCTGGACCCGCTCATGCGCATGGTGGACGAGGGCGTGGACGCCCTGGTGGTGGTGGCCGGCATGGAGGGGGCCCTGCCCACGGTGGTCTCCGGCCTGACGGACGTGCCGGTGATCGGCGTCCCGACCTCGGTCGGCTACGGCTACGGGGCCAAGGGGGAGGCGGCCCTCATGGGCATGCTGCAGTCCTGCTCCCCTGGGCTGGCGGTGGTCAACATCGACAACGGCGTGGGGGCCGGGGCCATGGCCGCGCTGATCGCCCGGCGCTGCCACGACAACGGCCGCCCCGCAGGACGGAAGTGATGAGCCCCGACCATTTCCTGACCCGGACGATGATCCTCGACGACCTCCGGAGGGCGCAGGAGGTGGGCCAGGAGGCCTGGTCGGAGCTGGCCTCACGGGAGCTGGGCCGCAAGATCCAGTACCCCATGCGGCCGCGGCGCATCATCGAGTCCTATCTGGGCCAGGAGCCTGAAGGCTGCTTCGTGGCCGAGCACGGCGGCGAGGTGGTCGGCACCGCCTATTGCCACGTCTGGGGCAGGATAGGATGGTTCGGGCCCTTCGAGGTGGTGCCGCGGATGCAGGGGAAGGGAGCGGGGCGAGCGCTCCTTAGAGAGTGCGAGGCGTACCTCCACGCCAAGGGCTGCCAGAGCATCGGCCTGGAGACCATGGCCAACATCACCAGGAACGTGGACTTCTATCTGAGGGGGGGCTATCAGGCGTCGGGGACCTCGGTCATCATGGAGAGGGAGCTGAGCGCGGAGATGGAGGAAGGGGCCATGGAGCCCTCCGCCTCTGAGGAAGTGGAGGCGGCCCTGGCCGAGGCCAGGGCCCTGAGCGCCAGGTCCATGGCGGGGGCCGACTTCTCGGGCGAGCTGTCCATGTCCAAGGGGAACGAGCTCGGTCCGATATTCATTGTCAGGGGGAGGGGGAAGCTGAGAGGTGTGGCGGCCCTCCATTCCTACTACCCCCCCCAGGACGCCGACCACGTGGCCATGCGCCTGCTCATGGTCGACCGAGGCGTGAATGGCCAGGAGGACCTGTTCGCCAGGCTCATGGGCGCCTGCGAGGCGTGGGCCTTCTCTCATGGGCGAAAGAGGATATTCGTGCGCTTCTCCGGGGATCGGGCGAGGATGTACGGGAACCTGGTGCGCCGGGGCTACCGCCTGGACGCCGCCAACGTGCGCATGTGCAAGGGCGCCCTGGCCAAGGAGAGGGCACCGTTCCTCATGGCGGCGTGGGCGGGATGAGCGCCGGCTGCCCTATTCCTTCGTGATCAGGTCCTCGATGCCAGCCCTCACCAGATCGATGTCCCGCTGCCGCAGGTGGAGGTCGTGGTTCTTCCTGATGCCAAGGTCGGTCACCACCATGGAGGCGACGATCGGGACCCTCTCCTCCCCCAAAGTCCTGCTGGCGCATCTCTTCGGACATCCGTCGACGCAGAAGATCCTGCGCCCGGACCTGAAGGGCGCGATGAAATCCTGGTCGTGGGCTCCCACCGCGGCGACGCAGGCGATCCTGAGCCTCCCTGCGTTGAAGAGCTCTCGCGCCGCATCATTGCTCAATTGGCCCACGTTCGCCGCCCCATGGCAAAGGAAGACATAAGGCATCTTCTCGGGTTCCATGATTCCACTCCTGAGCGGCGGATCGGATTTGTCTTAGATGTATTTGACCATGGACTCCAATAATCTACAATAGCAACTCGATGCTCCGCCATCGGTCCCTTCGGTCGAGGGTGACCGTCCATCTCCGGCCCCGATCGGAAGTATGGTCCGAGCTGGCCTATGCACTTTCGGAAATCTCAAGGGGCCACCTCAGTTAAGGTAAAATAGTCATGGAACGTACGAAAGGCCATGGGAGGGATGGATACGCCAGGGACGCCGGCTAGGGCCTTCGCCGACCGCGAGGTCTTCGCCGAGCGAAAGGGCGGCGCGCCCTGCTCCATCTGCAAGGGCTCTCGGAACATGTGCGGCAAGCCCATCTGCCCCCTCATGGTGAAATTCTACTCCCACATGAGCACCAAGCGCCTCATCGACTCGCTCGACCTGGCCGGCTCCTGTCCTCCCGGGGTGTTCGTGGGGAGGTACGGCTATCCCAAGGTGG
>JALOTM010000055.1 GCA_025457905.1 Methanomassiliicoccales archaeon | reverse complement strand
GTGGCAGAACATCTGGGCCAGCTCCCAGCGTTTCCTGGAGGGCTTCGCCCTGGCCTTCGTGGTCGCCATACCATTGGGCCTGCTCATGGGCTTTCTGCCTTGGGTCGACACCTTCTCCCGGCCCATCGTGGAGCTGTTCCGCCCCATCCCCCCCATAGCCTGGGTCCCGTTCTTCTTCGTGGCCTTCGGCGCCTTCCTCAGCCCCATACTCACGGTTTTCATCGGGGTCTTCTTCCCCCTGCTCTCCAACGTCATCCTGGGCGTGAAGAGCGTGGACGAGTCCCTGCTCGATGCGGCCCGGACCCAGGGGGCTGGCAAGGTGCAGCTGTTCAGTAAGGTCATCCTGCCGTTCAGCGTGCCCTACCTCATGACCGGGATCACCATCGGCATGGGAGTGGGCTGGATGTGCATAGTGGCCGCCGAGTGGATCGCGGCCTCCGGCGGTGGCGTCGGCTATTACATCCTGGTGCAGCAGCAGGTGGGCTTCTACGACTTCATGTTCGCGGGGATGATCGTCATCGCCGTGCTCGGCCTGCTCACGGTCACGCTCAGCGGTTGGGCTGAGAAGATCATCCGCAGCAGGATGGGGATGCTATGATGCTCTCCATCCAGAACCTGAGGAAATCCTTCCCCAAGAAGGACGGGGAGACCGTGGCCATCGAGAACTTCAGCCTCGATGTCGACGAGGGGGAGTTCATCTGCGTCCTCGGCCCCTCGGGCTGCGGCAAGACCACCCTGCTGCGCATCATCGCCGGCCTGGAGGACCCCACTTCGGGCGACATCCTGCTCAACGGAACGCCGATATTGGGCCCTGGCTCGGACCGGGGCATGGTCTTCCAGGACTTCGCCCTGTTCCCCTGGCGCACGGTCCGCAAGAACGTCGAGTTCGGCCTGGAGATCAAGAGGGTGCCCCCAGAGAAGAGGAAGGAGCTCTCGCAGAGGTACATCGACCTGGTGGGCCTGAAGGGCTTTGAGAACTACCACCCCAACCAGCTGTCGGGGGGCATGAAGCAGAGGGTGGGCATCGCCCGGGCCTTGGCCAATGAGCCCATGCTCCTGCTCATGGACGAGCCCTTCGGGGCCTTGGACGCTCAGACGCGCAACCTCATGCAGAAGGAGCTACTTCGCATCTGGAGCGAGACCAAGAAGACCGTCCTCTTCATCACGCACTCCGTGGACGAGGCCTGCTACCTGGCGGACAAGATCGTGGTGATGACCACCCGCCCGGGCATGGTCAAGGAGACGTTCGAGGTAAGCTGGGAGAGGCCCCGGGACCGGGTCAGCGTGGAGTTCGCCAACCTGAGGAAGAAGATATTGGCCGAGCTGGAGAGGGAGGTCGTGAAGGCCCCTGTGACCGATGACCGGCCGGAATTGAAGTTCTAGAGCGCCTTCTTGACCGCCACCTCGATGGCCCTGAGCACCGATTCGCGGGGGATGACCACTGAGACAGGCACGGTGAGGATCTTCTCGACGGTGGGCGCCACGATGGGCGCGCATACCACGGCCAGGGCGCCGTCCCGCTCGGCCATTACCGCGGCGATGATGGCGTCCTCCATGGTCTGCGCCGGGTACTCCTTCACCTTGATGTTCTTGTCGCCCAGGGGGACGATGCGCTCCTCGATCTTGTTGAGCACGCCCCTGGACGCGATCACGGCGATGAAGGGACCGGAGGGCTGCTTCTCCAGGGTGCGCACGGCGCGCAGCACGCTGCGCACGGTCCTGAGGTTCGGCTCGCGCTTCTCCTGCATGATCTTGTAGATGGTGGAGGGCGAGAGCCCGGTGCGCACGCAGAAGTCGTTCACGCTCATCTTCAGGTCCTCGTCCAGTATCTTCTTCAACGAGTTCTTGAACCCCTCCGGACCGCGCAATATGCCGATGATCAGCTCGTCCACCAGTGCCATCAGTCCGCCTCCTTCCTGACCAGCTTGGCGGCATTGGTGCCGGCGATGCAACCCTGGCCGACCGCCCGTGCCAGCTGCCAGGGCATCCCGGTCACGTCCCCGCAGGCGAAGACGCCAGGGACGCTGGTCTCCATGTCCTTGTTGACCTCTATTATGCCGCTGGGGTCCGGTAGCACGTTCAGGTCCAGTGCCAGGTCGGCTGCGCCCTTGGCGCCCAGCTCGATGAACACCCCGTCCACCGCCAACCTGCGGCCGTCGTTGAGCTCCAGGCCCTTGACCACCTCGTCGCCGGTTATCCTGGCCACCGAGGCGGGTGAGATGATGTCCGCCTTGGAGGCCTTGACCTTGGCCATCAGCTGGGGCGCCACGTTCAGGTTCTTCGATATCCAGTACACCACCGAGGCGTACTCGGTGAGCAGCAGGGCCGAGGAGGCGGCGGTGCTCTCGTCACCGATCACGGCCACGGTCTTCTGCCGGAAGAAGTTGCAGTCGCAGGAGGCGCAGTAGCTCACGCCCTTGCCCAGGAACTCCTTCTCCCCGGGGACGTTGAGCTTCTTCCGGGATATGCCCGGCGCCAGGATGAGCGCCCTCGACCTGAACTCCAGATCATGGTCGGTTATGACCTCGAAGGCGTCGTCCTTCCTCTCCGCCTTCATGACGTCCTGCTCGAAGATCTCCGCACCGAAGCGGCGCGCCTGCTCCGCTCCTTTGAACAACAATTCCTTCCCGGACATCTGGTCTATCCCGAAGTAGTTCTCCACGTCGGCCCGGTTGAGGCCACTGGCCTCGAGGTGCCCCAGCACCGCGACCTTGACCTTCTTCCTGGCCGCATGGATGGCCGCCTGCAGCCCCGCCGGTCCGCATCCGATGATGATGACGTCGAAGTCCATCGATGCCACTCCCGGGAAGATTAGCGCCTCCTAGCTATATGTCTCTTTGTGACTTTGATTGTACAATTGTGGAGGAGGGAATGAATACGCGGCTCGCTCCAGGACCATTGTGAGAGAATGATAGCGCGATGGTAACGTTTCCGTGGTTGGGGTTTGGGCTAAGGGGTTTGAGGTAAGGGTTCAGAGATGCTTCTTGATCTTCGCCGCCAGCTGCTCCTTGGGCATGGCGCCGATGATACGGTCCGCCAGCTTGCCCCCCTTGAAGACCAGGAGGGTGGGGATGGCGCTGATGTTGAACTTGCCCGGTGTGCTGGGGTTCTCGTCGGTGTTGAGCTTCCCGAAGGCCACCTTACCGGCCATCTCCTTGGCCAGGGCATCCACCACGGGGGCCACCATGCGGCATGGGCCGCACCAGGGCGCCCAGCAATCGATCACAACCATCGAATACTTGGCCACGAAGGCCTCGAAGCTAGCATCGGTCAGCGCAACAGGCTCATGGGGCCAATCGGCGCCCTTGGCGCCGCTCTTCAACTCTTCCATCTTCTTCCTCCTTATGGCTTCCAATTCTTCGTCCATGTTACTCCCCGGGTTCGGTTGTGCGACATTGACGCAAAACCGATACTG
Source organism: Methanomassiliicoccales archaeon (assembly GCA_025457905.1). Taxonomy (GTDB): domain Archaea; phylum Thermoplasmatota; class Thermoplasmata; order Methanomassiliicoccales; family UBA472; genus JAJRAN01. The sequence goes on along the minus strand of JALOTM010000055.1, from coordinate 2,893 downwards.
CTCTTCGGATATAAATCTTTCTTTTTCATCAACGACCGATCCCTCCGGGATCGGGCGAGGAGCCGCCAGAGCGGGGAAGGGCTGCGCCGCATCCTGGCTCCCGAAGGGTTTAAGAAACAAGATAAACATTCCGCTGTTAGTGATGGCCGATGATGGTGGAAGCTTCTGAGCTCATAGGTCTGCAGGTGTACACGCCGAATGGCATCTTCCTGGGCAACGTGAACAATCTGGTGCTCGACCTGGATCACAAGAAGGTGGACGGGCTCTTCATCCACGAGACCAACCCCTTGCTAGTAGAGGACTCCAAGGCCGTGAACGTGCCCTACCGCTGGATTCAGGCCATCGGCGACGTGGTCGTGCTGAAGTACTTCCCCAAGAGGGTCACCACCCGCAAGGGCCCGGCCCCCAAGAAGTGAGCCTGGACTCCCTTTTCTATTCGGCCCATGCCCCGCGACGTGTACGTGGACGAGACCGCTTTGCTCATCGGCAACGTGGAGCTGCATGACGGGGTAAGCATCTGGCCCTACGCCGTCCTGAGGGGGGACCAGGGAGGCCGCATCGTGGTGGGCGAGAACTCCAATGTCCAGGACCACGTCGTCCTGCATACGGCCGAGGAGCACCCCACCATGATAGGAAAGGACTGCACCATAGGGCATGGCGCCATCATCAACGGCGCGGTCATCGGGGACCGGTGCATCATCGGCATGAACTCCTCCGTCCTGGACGGCGCGGTCATCGGGGACGATTGCATAGTGGGCGCGAACGCCGTCATCACCGGGCTGAGCGTCATACCTTCCAGGTCGGTAGTGGTGGGCGTGCCGGGAAGGATCATCCGAAGCGATGACCAGAACAATCGCGCCCGGGCATTGGAGAGCTCCATGGCGTATCAGAGGCTCAGGGACGAGCACCTCTCCGGGCGCTACGCGCGGCGCAGGGGTCCTTGATCTTCCTGGCCCTCAGCTCCATTACGATGTCGTCCACGTCCAGGCCGCAGGCTTCGGAGAGCTCTCGGTGCATCGCGCGCATCCGTTCCCCCGTGCTCTTGTGGCCCTTCCTCTCCACTTCTGCCACCGCCTCCTCCAGGGTCAGCATGCCCCTCTCCCCCTTCACCAGGTTGTCGGCGTGGCACACGATCTTGTCCTCGAGGGTCCGGGGCATGTAGTCCCCGGGGGGAAGCCCCAGGGCGCTGGCCTCCTGGTCCGTGAACCCCGCGGCCACATGCCGGCCGATGACCTGCACCAGGCGCTCCGGCATGCCCCTCTCCCGGAGGATACGGACGCTCTCCGCCACATGCATGACGGTCTGGGTGCGGCTGCGCCCCACATCATGCAACAGCGCCGCCGCCGTGACCAGGGGAAGGTCCGCCCCCGAGCGGGCGGCCATCTCCACGGCTATGAGCCTCACGGTGCACACGTGTCGAAGGACGCTGCGCTTGCAGCCCTCCTCCTTGAGGATGCGTATGCACTCCTTCTCACCCGGCATTTCCCCGGTCGACAACCCTCTTCCCCCTCTCGCAGGGCAGCACCTTGAGCCGCCCCTCGAACTCTGACCTGAGGCCCTCCCCCTGCGTGAGGCGGTCCAGGAAGACGGCCAGCGCCGCCACCTCCGAATGGGGCTGGTTCCCTACCGCCACGTTGAAGTCGGCCAGCTGGTAGACCTCAGCGGGGACCTTCTCCGCTCCCACCACCACCAGCATCCGTCCCTTGGCCTCGGACCTGATGCGAGGGATGGCATCGTCCACATGCACCCCGTACATGGTCAGGTGCACCTTCGTGCCCTGGAAGTCGCGCAGGAAGGGCTTCCACTTGACCCCGGTCCTGATCTCGAAGCCCTCACCGAAGCGCCCGGCCACATCGCGCACGCTCTCCTCCAGATCCACGTCCTTGGTGGAGAAGAAGATGCCCTTGGCCCCGAACGCCCTTGAGGTGAGCGCCACGTGGGTGGAGATGCGCTTGTCCCGCGCTGGGCGATGGCCGAGCCTGAGCACGAATATCTCCATTCCCCCACCCGTTCAATCCTTCAGGCGCTCTATGCGGTGCCCCCGGAAGTCCAGGCGCACGGACCTCTTCACGAGGGATTTGAGCATGGTGGAGGTTATTCCCAGCTTCTCCGCCACGTCCCCTGAGAACTTTCCCTCGGCGCCCACGATCTTCACTATCCTCTCCTCGAGCTCGTCGAACTCCTCCTCGGGCATCATGGCCGCGGAGAGCACGTCCGAGATCTCGTACACGGGCCAGGAGGCATTGATGTGGAACGAGTTATAGTAAGTGTGATAGGACTTCTCCGGGTAGTTGCCACCGGTGGACTGCCACTTCGTCTCCACCAGCTTCATCTTCTCGAAGAAGCGTATGGCCTCCTTCCCTTCGTCCCCGAACTTGGATTCTATCTCCTTGGCGGTGCGCCATTCCAAGGTTACTTCCTTGAGGACCTCCCTCTTCACCTTGGTATCAACGGCCCGCAGCATCGGAACAAGCTCTGAGGGCTCGTTGATGACCTTTATCCTATTCATAGCAACTCTAATTGGTTTACGGAACTATAAATAGATGCGAGTCCCGGGGGGAATCCGGACCGTATGATGCATTAAATGCGCTGTGGCCACCCCAGAGCTTCAACGATTGATATTGGGACGCGCCCATTATATATGGGAAGACCGCACTAGTGGGGCCCCTCCCCCATCCCTTCCTTGATTCTGGAGGTTCGGCGATGCATCGCCGCTCGAGCGATGCACGTCCCGGTCATGAGCATCAGGAGCTAGTTAACCCCGATGAAAAGGTTATTATGAGTCAGCCGCGTTCGAGGTGCGGATGCCAATCAAATACCAGTGCTTCACATGCGGGAAGCGGCACAACAGCGAACAGGCGGCCCTTGATTGCTGCGACGGCCCCATCCAGGC
>JALOTM010000054.1 GCA_025457905.1 Methanomassiliicoccales archaeon | reverse complement strand
GGCCCTTCGTTATATAAGAAGCAAGATTTAAAGACGGCAAGGGGATGGCCCCTCATGCATCCGTCGGAGGGCATCCGCGGCACGAAGTCCAAGGCGCTCGAGGGAAAGCGCATCGTCCTCGGCATCACTGGCAGCATAGCCGCGGTGGAGTGCTTCGAGCTGGCGCGGGAGCTCATGCGCCACGGGGCCCAGGTGCACGCCGTCCTCAGCGAGGGCGCGGCCAAGCTGGTCACCCCCTGGGCCATGGAGTTCGCCACCGGGAACCCCGTTACGGAGGTCATCGACGGCCGGGTGCAGCACGTGTCCCTCCTGGGGGACGTGCCGGACCGGGCCGACCTTCTTCTGATAGCGCCGTGCACCGCCAACACCATCTCCAAGATGGCCTGCGGCATCGACGACACCCCGGTCACCACCATGGCCACCATCGCCCTGGGCTCCAAGGTGCCGGTGATGGTCGCCCCGGCCATGCACCTCACCATGTACCAGAACCCCTTCGTGCGGCGGAACCTGGAGGCGCTGCGCCAGGAGGGTGTGGAGCTGATCGGCCCGAGGGTCGAGGGGCGCAAGGCCAAGGTGGCAGGGACCGAGGAGATCGTGTCCCGGGTCATCCGCCGCATCGGCCGCCAGGACTGGTGCGGGCAGAGGGTGCTGGTCATCGGGGGCTCCAGCGAGGAGCCGGTGGACGAGATGCGCGTCCTCACCAACCGGGGGACGGGGGAGACGGGCGTGCTGCTGGCGCAGGCCGCCTTCCATCGGGGGGCGGACGTGGAGCTTTGGATGGGGCGCTGCCTGGTGCCCATCCCCGCCCATCTGGACGTCAAGCGCTTCTCCACGGTGGAGGAGCTCATGGACATGGCCGGGGGCGCGGACCACGACCTGGTGGTGGTCCCGGCGGCCCTGGGAGACTACGCGCCGGAGAGGGCCAAGGGTAAGATCCCCTCAGGAAGGAAGGAGCTGGTGCTGAGGCTCAGGCCGCTCCCCAAGGTGCTGGCGGAGCTCAGGCCCAGGGCCAAGCTCCTGGTCGGATTCAAGGCCGAGCACGGCGTGGCGGAGAGGGAGCTGGTCTCCCGCGCCAAGTCCAGGCTGGACTCCGTCCCCCTGGACATGATCGTGGCCAACGACCTGAAGGACGTGGGGCCGAAGGGCACCAAGGCGGTGCTCCTGGACCGGGAGGGGGGCGTCTCCAGGTTCCAGGGCAGCAAGGCGGAGCTCGCGGACCGCGTCCTGGACGAGGCCAATCGGCTAAGGGGTAAGATCTAGGATGACGGTCAAGGCTTTCTGTCCCGGTCACATCACAGGCTTCTTCCAGATATGCGAGCACCGCGACCCCATGCGCTCCGGCTCGAGGGGCGCGGGGCTGTGCGTGAGCCTGGGCGCCACCTCCGAGGTGCGCATGGAGGAGGGCAACGGCGAGGTCATCGTGCGCATCAACGGCAAGGAGGAGAGGGCGCGGGTCACCGAGGCGGCGGTCAGCAACGTCATCCTGCAGAGGAGCGTGGACGTGTACGTGGACACGGTCCAGGACCTTCCCTCGGGGCAGGGATTCGGGATGAGCGCTGCCGGGGCGCTGTCCGCGGCGCACGCCGCCTCCGAGATCCTGGGGCTGCCGTTCCGGGTGGCTCTGAGGGCGGCGCACGAAGCCGAGCTCTCCAACCGCACCGGGCTGGGGGACGTGGCCGCCCTGTCGCGGGGCGGGATCACCTTCAGGCGCAAGGAGGGCCTCCCTCCCTATGGGGTCGTGGACCGCATCAACGCCGAACCGGACGTGGTGCTGTGCGTCATCGGCAGCCCCATGGCCACGGCCGACGTCCTCTCGGACCCTGAGAAGCGCAGGGCCGTCAACGAGATGGGCAAGGACTGCGTGAAGCGCATGGCCTTGTCGCCCACCCTGGCCACGCTCATGAAGCTCTCCCGGGAGTTCATGACCAAGGCCAAGCTGGCCACCAGGGAGGTGGAGGAGGCGGTCAGGGCCGCCGAGGAGTACGGCCCCGCCAGCATGGCCATGCTCGGCAACTCCGTGTTCTCGGTCGGCCATGTCCAAGACACGGACCGCGTGCTCTCGGAGATCGGCACCACCTTCCGCTGCAAGGTGGACTGGCGGGGGCCCAGGCTGCTCGGGTCGAAGGAGCATGAGGAGTGAGGGGTCGCTTTTTTAGCGAGCGAGGAGCATTCCGTCCCGTCAAATGGCGCCGGGCGAGAGGGCCGAAGGGCCCATGCAAGGATTGGCCTGGAGGCTGGCCGCCAGCTTCCTCATCGGAATCATGTGGCTGGCCTTCATCATCATCTGGCTCTTCTTCATGGCCGGGGACTACGGCCTGTACCAGAACCTGGCCATGGTCATCCTCTCCATCGTCGTGGGCATGGCCGCGCTCATCGCCATCTGGATCACCTTCGGGCTGAGGTTCGCGCGCCAGGTGGAGGGGGTCGAGCTGGACTGGGAGGGGAAGCGCGACTGGTCGGGATGGCGCCTCTGGGCCACCTTCGTGGTCTGGGGGGCTTGGTTGGGATTCTTGGTGGCCTGGCTCTTCTTCTTCGCCGTGGGCTACGACGCCTACCAGAACGTGGCCGTGATCATCGTCTCCCTGGTCATTGCCGGAGGGGCATCGGCGCTGCTGTGGAGCACGCTCAAGGCCTGATCACTCGTAGAGCGTGAACAGCTTGTCGTCCTCGCCAACGTCGAACAGGCCTATCCTGGCCCCGGCGTCCAGCCAGGCATGCGCGTAGTTCACGCAGGCGAAGGCGTTGACGTAGTCGCCCTTCCCGCGGAAGTGCAGGGCGTCGCTGTAATAGGCCTGGGCCATCTCCAGGAAGGAGTCGGCCATCTTGCGGTTGAAGGAGCGGGCGGGGGCGGCCACCTTGAGCTTCTCGAGGGCGCGCTTGGTGGTGTCCAGGTACTTGGCGATCTTCTCCTCGGTGATGCGGTCCTGCATCTCTACCTCTTGGTGGGGATGATCTCCACCGACTCGCCCCCGTGCCGGGACTCTCGCGGCCTGACCTCCACGAACAGGGGCATCTGGATGTTGCCGCCGATGATGAGCGCGACCCCGATGGGCAGGCGCTGGATCTCCTCCTCCATGCCCTCGCTTAGGCCTTCCAGGGAGTTGGAGATGGCCTTGAGGTCGTTGGGGTTGGTGACCTTCAGTATCATCTGGGTGTTGCACTGCGAGAGCACGTTCTTGTCTATCTTGGCGGCCCTCTGGGATATGACCATCAGGCCGAGCCCGAACTTGCGGCCCTCGGAGGCCACCGTCCGGAATATCTTGGAGGACGCGGCCAGGCCCTGCTGCGGGCAGTAGTTGTGCGCCTCCTCGCAGACCATCATCATGGGCGGGACCTTGCCCACCTTGCGGAGCTCGAAGCAGGCGGTGGCGATGCGGTTCACCACCAGCTCCTGGATGTCGGGGGGCGTGCCCTTGAAGTTGATGATGGTGGTCTTGCCCTTGGCGATGAGCTCGTCGAACTTGGTGCCCTGGGCGGCGAAGATGTTGATCTCGTTCAGGTAATCCAGCTCGGCGATGAGGGCGTTGTTCTGCCCGGTCTCGTCGCCCTCCAGCACCTTGATGATGTCCTTGAGGGAGTACTCCTTCTTGGCGGTGCGCACGGCGTCGATGGCCTCTCGCAAGGCCTTCAGGTAGGTGGCCCCCTTCTTGATGTTGGTGAGCTCCAGGAGGTCCCTGGCCTCCAGGTTGGCCAAGGTGAACCTCAGCGGCTTGGCCTTGGGGTTGATGGTGGTGTCGGTGGCGAACTCCACGATCTGGTCGGCGTAGCTGCGGGGGGTTACGTTGAAGCAGCGCGCGGAGGAGGGCTGAGTGCCCTTGTCCCGCATGGCCCCGTACTCGCCGTGGGGGTCGAAGATGAGCGTGGTGACGTCGTGCTTCATCAGCTCCTCGATCAGGTCGCCGCACAGGAAGCTCTTGCCACCGCCGGTCTTCGCCAGTATGCAGACGTGCTTCTGCACCATGGCGTTGATGTCCACCTCCACCCGGATGTTGTGGCCGAAGAGCAGCCCCACGTAGGCGCCGGTCTCCATGTTCTCCTTCAGGCCGATGACCTTCTTGATGAGGTCGTCCGTGGCCTTGTAGACGTGGTCCCCGGCCTTGAAGGGGGTGCGGGGCACCTGTAAAAGGCCGCGGTCGTCGCGAAAGCCCACGATGTCCACCTTGGCGATGACCTCCTCGTCGATGTCCACGTCCTCCCCGTCCTCGATCTTCTTGGCCCTGTCCAATGATAGATTGGTCTTCCTCTCCATCGAGGACACGCGACCCAGGACCCATCCCTCGTGGGCATGTTCGACCTGGATGTACTCCATGGTCTCGATGTCCCCGAACACGCGGAAGAAGAAGTCGCAGGTGCCGACGTTGCCGAAGATGATGCCGACGTGCGTCAGCCCGTCATGCTTGGGGTGCTTGTGGTTGCTCGCCGCCGCTGGTGCAGTGGAGGTTTCGATGTGGTCGGCAGCCGCTGGGCTGGAGACAGCTGGAGCTTCCACGGAAGAATCGGTTTGCATGCCCATCCCAGCGGATGATATCCAATGAATGGGATAAATATGTTTGCAGTACCTGGTGCTCAATTAGGACCGTGATGAGCTGGCTCTAACCCTCTTCCTTCTTCGTGATCCGGTAGTAGGGTTTGGGCGCCGAGGGCGAGAAGCAATCGTCCTTGAACACCTTGGGCGAGAGGCCCATGTCCATTAGCACGTCCTTGACGGCCCTGCGCACCGAGTCCCTCAGCTTGTCAGGTGAGGAGACTATCCTGGCGTTGACGTAGATGGTCACATCGCCTTCGGCGTTCCTGGAGCCCTTGACCCCGTCGACGCTGATCGTTGGACCCACCTGGCTCATCTTCACCGCATTGGTGTCCGAGACCAGCATCAGCTTCGTATGCGCGATCTCCACGGAGGAGAATTCGGAGGAGATGCGTCGCAGGATGCGGGTGATCAGGTCGTAGGCGTCGAACTTGGTGGAGCTCTTCAGCTCCACGCGGCCGTTGTACCATCCGAGCTCCGCTTCCGCCTTTGCGTAAGTATCATAATCGATGTCCTTCGGCGATCGGTCGCTGGTCCTCTTCGAGTCGACTATTGCTACGACCCTCTCGAAGCCTTCCCCGGTGACGGAGGAGTAGGGTATGACCTTCGCCTCCTTGTTGACCTCCCTTATCGCTGCCGTGACCTTTCTGATGTCCATCTTCTGGACTAGATCGACCTTTGAAAGCACCACGTATTCCGCCTCCTCGATCTGGTGATGACGGAGATAGCCCCGAAGCGAATCGGGGGAAAGCCCCTCGCTGAGCGCTCTGGAAGCGTCGAGCACGATCATCAGAGGCGCTACTGTGAATGCGTCCGCATACACGACCTTGAGCGGACCGATCACCGTGGCGAGGAGGTCGGTACAACTCCCTACTGGCTCTGCGAAGATGATGTCGGGGTCGGCCTTCTTGATCAAGCCTCTTGCGTCGTGCATGAAATCGGGGAAGCGACAGCAGAAGCATCCTCCCTGGACATCGCAGGTATCTAGACCATGATTGCATGAATATTGACTGTCGACCAGGTCCGTTCCTTGGTCGTTCATTATGATCGCGATCTTCCTCCCGGACTTCATCAGGCTGTTGGCCATATTGGTGATCAATGTGGTCTTGCCAGATCCTAGGAACCCCCCGATGATCGCGATTCGAGTCTTCATCTGCCTCTCCGGTTGCCCAATCGGACACCTTGATTAATAATTTATTTCAAACTCCAATATTCCATGAGCATAGGTGAGGTTTAGCCGCCGTCAATTGTCGGCTCGATCCGCTCAATTATTTGATTTCAATATCAATTATTTATAAGTAAAATTCATGGTCGGCTGCGGATAGGTCCTCTGGGCCTGAAGGAGGGAGTGTCTGCCGACTTTAAAGCAGAATCTGCTGGCCGAGTTCGTTGGGTCTATGTTCCTGGTCATTGCGGCGATTGGTTCCACGATACTGGCCTTCGATGTCTTCGGCGCTGACCTCGCGTTGGCCGTGCTCATGAACGCCATAGCGGTTGCGTTCGTGCTCTTCGCGCTGATCGAGAGCTTCGGGTCGATCTCAGGCAGCCATTTCAACCCGGCGGTGACGCTGGCCATGTACATCACTGGTCAGATGAAGAGAAGGAGAGCTATCTACTACGTCATTGTGCAGTTCCTGGGGGGATTCATCGGACTGCTGGCAACCCACATCATGTTCTATGACACCGTGCCGACCTTGATAACGATATCAGAGAACACGAAGGCCCCTGGGCTCTATTTCGCCGAGTTCCTAGGCGCGTTCATCCTCGTGGGGGTCATCATCGGTTGCGTCCGCGGCGGTTCCAAGCACACC
>JALOTM010000053.1 GCA_025457905.1 Methanomassiliicoccales archaeon | reverse complement strand
TGTCGATGCTGCCCGCGGAGGAGGACTTCTTGCCGCCGAACCCCTCCCTGGTGAGGGAAGGTATCCAGTTCTCATGCGGCAGGTTGAGCTCGCGCGTGTCCTCGATGCTGACGATCTTCATCTGGGGCGGGATGAACAGGAGCACCGCGTTCAGCGTGGTGGTCTTGCCCGAGGCCGTGCCCCCGCAGACCAGCATCGAGCTGCCGTACTCCGTGGCAGTCCAGAGGTAGGCCATCATGTCCGTGCTCATGGTCTTGAACTTGAGCAGGTCGATGGGCGTGAAGGGGTTCTCCTTGAAGCGCCTGATGGTGAAGCTCGACCCCCGCTTGGTGACGTGCTTCCCCAGGGTGGCGTTGAGCCTGGAGCCGTCCGGGATGGTGGCGTCCAGCAACGGGTCGGCCACGGAGATGTGCTTGCCGCACTTCTGGGCCAGCCAGACCACGTAGGAGTCCAGGTTCAGCTCGTTCTCGAACTTGACATTGGACCTTATGGAGCCGTACTTCCTGTGGAATATGAACAACGGGATGCCCACCCCGTCGCAGGAGCAGTCCTCGACGTTGGGGTCGGTCATCATCACGTCTATGACCCCGTAGCCGATGAAGTCCCGTCGCAGGAAGTAGGAGATCTTCTCCTTGGAGATGGGGTTGAGGCTGATGTTCATGTTGCGCATGAGCTGGTCGGTGGCCTCGCGCAGGATCATCTCCTTCTCCTTCAGGGTGTCGCTGTCAGCCAGGTTCAAGGTCATGACCAGCGCCTGCTTGAGGATGTCCATGAGCTCCTGCTCGTCCTCCGTAAGCTGGGGCTCGATCACCTCGTAGGTGTACTCCGAGGCGACGTTGTCGTACCGGATGCGCACGAAAGTGTAGGGAGGGGTGATGGGGGCGACCTCTACCTCGTCGACGTTGGGGTCGTTGATGCGCGGGACCTCGGAGATGGTGACCGCCTCTCCCGAGGAGGACTTGGCGGGCATGCGCACCTTCATGGGCTTGTCCTTGATCTTTAGGAGCAGCTTCTGGTAGCTGGCCTTAAGGTCCCTTCCGCCCTTCTCCTCGACCGCCTGCTCCACTTGTGCATCGCTGCTGGCTGCCATTTCCTCACCCCGCGATGACCCTGGTGCCGATCAGGCCCACCAGGAGCATGATGAAGCTGTGCCTCATCCCGTTCGCGATCCTGCCGTCCTGCAGCACGCCTGCCAGGATGCCGTCCCCGAAGGCATGGACGACCACGGAGACTATGAAGATGAGCTGGATGGTGGGGATGACCTCGGTCTGGATGTTGACCGGTAATGACCCGGCGCTCCCCGTCTGCTCCAGCCCGGTGGTGATGGAGGAGCCGGCCTCAACCATCTTAGGTAGGAAGGTCACGTTGAGGATGAAGATGGTGGCGATGAACACCATGAACGAGACGTAGATGACAACGGTGTAGGTGGCCATGGCGATGCGGCGCTCGTCCTCGGAGAGCATGACCTCGCGGGCGTCATGCGCCACCATGGTGAGCACGTCCGCGACGTTGCCCCCGGCGTCGTTGGCCTTGATGATGATGGACATCATCCTGTTGGTCAGGGGCGTCTCCACGCGCTCCGCGAAGAGGCGCATGGCCTCTGCCGCGGGGACCCCCCAGTCGATCTGGGCCGCCATCCTCCGGATCTCCGGGGTGAGGCCGCCGTAGCGGCCGCGGGAGGCGACCTTGACCGCCTCGGCCAGGGTCATTCCGAAACGCCCCGCCTCGGCCACGTCCCGCAGGAAGTCAGGCAGGCGGGACTCGATCTCCTTGATCCTCTTGTACTTGCGCGTGGCGTAGAAGCCGTAAGGGCCGCATATGGCCATCAGGCCGAGCGCCACATAGTCGATCCAGAGGAGCCCGGTCTGGATGCCGCCGATGGCGTCCAAGGCGCCCATGACGAAGAGGATGGCGCCCACAACCACGCCGCCGTAGAGGAGGAGCTTGGAGTAGTCCTGCTTCCTCTTCGTTATCTCCCGGATGTCTATGATCTCTTCCTTCTTTGCCATATGCACCACCCTACATGGACGACTCCTTGGTCGAGTTCCAGATGAAGAAGATGAAACCGAACTGCGAGATCGGGACCATCAGCAGCACCACCAGCCAGAGCAGCATCACGGTGAAGTCGGAGTTGCCGCCCCCGCCGGGCACGATGGCCATGATGGCCATGATGACGATCAGGAACAGGGGGAAGGCCACCACCACGGTCACGAAGGACTCGGCCATGAGCCCCAGCGTCTCCAGCTGCGAGCGCATGTCCAGCTTGGACTCCTTCTCGAACTGCTCCGCCTTCTGCAGGAAGTACGGCTTGAGCTGGCCTCCGGAGGTGGAGGTCGTGACCACTCCCTGCAGGAACTCCTGGAACTTGTTGGAAGGGGTCCTCTGCGCGGCCTTGCTGACGGCGGAGAGGATATCGATCCCCAGCAGCTCCGTGTCCCTGGTGATCCATTCCGCCTCGTTCTTGATCTCCCCGTATATCTCCTGGCGGGAGAGCTCCTTGAAGATGACGTCCACGTTGACGTCCGCGGAGGCCATGGCGGAGATGAAGCTCATGGCCGCGCCTATGCGCTTGTCTATGTCCCGGGCCCGCGTCTTGGCCTTGCTCCCCGGGCTGGAGATGAGCAGCATGTACGCCAGCATGGGCGGCAGCACCACGATCAGTATGGAGAAGATGAGCACGAAGGCCGGCTCGATGTTGAGCACGGCCACGAAGGTGGCCCCCAGGGTCACGGCGACCACCGCCGCGATCACGCCCACGAGGATGGCGGTCATCCACACGTAGGCGGTGTACTCCTCGGGCCTCATGCGCATGTGCGCCTGAAGGAGCGAGAGCTCCAGCTTGGGGTTGGGCTTGGAGCGGACCTTTACCGCCCTGCCCATGGTCCGCCAGCAGAACTGCTGGTACTTGGTGAGCTTGACGTAGTCGGGGACGGCGCCCTCGGGGAGCTTCACCAGGTGGGGCCCCAGGCTGGCCAGCTCCGCCTCCGAGGTCTTGGTCTTCATGTACTGCTTCTTGGACGACTCCAAGCGGGCGAATATGTCAGAGACCTCAGGCGCCAATCTGCAACCCTCCTTCCTGCATCTCCTTGTGCACGCGCTCGATGGTCTTGTCCGGCTCTTTGTAGTACTGGTTGATGAGGGACCAGATCTGGCGGTGGTCGGTCATGTCCTTGTACACCATGAAGCGGACGATGTCCACCCTGCGGTCGAACTCGGTCATCATCTGCTCGTGCGTCAAGGACTTCATCTCCATGATCTTGTCGAAGAGGAACGAGTGCCCCTTGTAGAGGAACTTGTCAGTTGCCTGGTCCCATTCGTAGACGGTGTTGGTGATGAGCTCGTTGGTCTCCGGCTCGAAGCCCACGATCTCGATGACCTGCTTGATGCGCCTGGCCAGCTCCGTGCCCACGCGCACGTGGGTCTGGATGAGCACGTTGCGCAGCGCGGTCAGCAGGATCCTGGGGCAGTTGATGGGAGGGTTCTCCAGCCTGTTCACCATGCTCTTCACCGAGTCGGCGTGCATGGTGGAGTAGGTGGTGTGGCCGGTGGCCATGGCCTGGAACATGATATAGGTCTCCTTGCCACGGACCTCCCCGACGATGATGTAGTTGGGGCGCTGCCTCAGCGCCGCCCTTACCAGGTCGTACATGTCGATCTCGCCCGCGGCCTTGCCCCCGGCCTCCTTCTCGCCCACGCCGGAGCGGGTCGTGCCCGGGATCCAGTTGTCGTGCGGGAGGTTGATCTCACGGGTGTCCTCCATGGTGACGATCTTGGCGCCAGGAGGGATGAAGAGGGCGATGGAGTTGAGCGTGGCCGTCTTGCCGGAGGCGGTGCCGCCGGCGATGATGGCCGACTCGCCGTGCTCCACGCCTATCCAGAGGTAAGCCACCATCTCCGGGCTGGCGGTGCCGTACTTGATCAGGTCCACGGGGGTGAAGGGCTTCTCCTTGAAGCGCCGGATGGTGAACGTCCCCCCACGGGTGGTCACCTCGCGCGAGTAGGTCGCCTGGACACGGTGGCCCTCGGGCGTCGTGCCGTCCAGGATGGGGTTGGAGACGGAGATCTGCTTTCCGCACCTCTGCGCCAGCGCCACCACGAAGGAGTTGAGGGAGTCCTCGTCGGGGAACCTCAGCTGGGTGCGTATGCTCTCGTACTTGCGGTGGAACAGGAACAGGGGCACGCCCACCCCGTCGCAGGAGATGTCCTCGACGTTCTCGTCGCGCATGAGCGCGTCGATGGGCCCGTAGCCCACGAAGTCGCGGGTGATGTAGTAGCCGATCTTCTTCCTGGACGTCTGGTCCACTCGCATCCCCCTGGTCTCGAAGAAGGAGTCCACCGCCTCGCGCAGGTAGCGGTCCTTGTCCAGGCGGGTGAGCTTCTCCCACTCGTAGCCCAGCGTCCGTTCCAGGGTATCCTTGACCAGCTTTAGGAGCCTGGACTCCTCTTCGTCCAGGCTAGGCTCGACGGTCTCCAGCAGGTACTCGGAGTTCTCGTTGTTGAAGCTGACGCGCACGTAGCTGAAGGGCTCGTTGACAGGGTAGACGTCGGTGACCTCAATATTGGGGTTCTCGATCTTGGGTATCTCGGTGATGCCCGAGCCCTTCCCCTTGGACCAGTTGATCCTCTCCTGGATCTGCCCAGCGGGCAGACGGACCATGGCGGCCTTCTTGGGCGACATGCGCAGCAGGAACTTGAAATAGGAGTCGCGAAGCCTGTGCGAGCGGGCGTCGACCTCCTCGGCCTTGCCCTCCGGCTCGGTCTGGCTGGCGCCTGCGCCCCTATCCTTCTTCATTCTCTTCATTTGCACACCATCGCCTATGACATCTGTAACGATATTTGCGTGATCGCCCGGTTGAAGGTGAAATAGGTGACGTTCAGCAACCTCAATGTCACCGTATCGTAGCTGGAGCTATGGGTGAGGACGTAGTCGGTGTTGTTCACCATGGTTGTGATGCCCTTGATGTATGTGTCCAGGTAGTTGAACCAGGCCCTCCCGTTCAGGGTCTTGAAGTCCAAGGTGATGCCGGTGACGGTCACCTCGTACAGCTGCTCGTCGAAGTAGAGGAGGTCGATGTTCAGGCCGGCGTTCGAGGTGCCGGCCACGCTGCTGTTGCGCCCGATGAAGTCCACCTGGGTGAAGCTCACATTGACCTTGGATGTGACGAGGGGCTTGTCCAGCTCGAAGCTGGGGAAGGCCCTTATGGTCTGGCCGTCGTCCTGGCGGATCATGATGGCCCCGTTCTCGTAGGTGACCCACTGCTGCACGTAGTAGCGGTTGGGAGCGTAGAACATGACCATGCCCCCGCCCAGCTGGTCATAGCTTATGGTGGATGCCCCCTGGACGTAGGAGAACCTGACCCGCAGGCTGCTGTTGCCGCCCGTGAAGGGGTTGTAGTTGAGGACGCCCGCTGTCGCGGCCGCGAACACCGGTATCCCGTCCGCTCCCAGATCGACTGGCTGATACATGTTCAGGTCGGTGTCCCCGGAGATGCTGGCTCCAAGGCTGAGCATGTCCACCTTGCTCTTCATCTCCCCGAACTGGTTCATGACGTTGTTCATGTGGCTCCTCTCGTTGTCTACCATCCAGACGGGGATGTAGGAGTTGGTGAACAGGGATAGGAAGGTAAGGAACACCAGAAGTGCCATTATCGTGCCTACCGTGGAGGCAACTCCTCTCTCATCGCGGTCCCGCTTCAAGAAGCGGCCGACTTGCGTAGCTTTGAAGACGCATCGCTTGGGGCGCTCGAGCATCTGTTGACCAGTCCCCCAACCAGCCTGGGATAATTGACGTCCTCATGCATATATAAACGTACTGTTGCCAGTATCATCTGGCGGGGCGCTCGTGGGCCGTCCTGGGGAGCGTCGGCGGCGAGGCGTGAGACGGTGAAGCTCCACCGCGCAGCGGCAGGGTGCCGGGAGGCTCTCCTCTGCCTCGGGCGAGCAGCCGGGGCCGAGGCAATATTCTCGCCCGCCCTCTGCAATAACTATATAACGAGCCTTCCCTTTTCTCGGTAGGTCCGCCGCAGTAACTCAGCTGGGAGAGTGCAAGACTGAAGATCTTGAAGTCGCTGGTTCAAGTCCGGCCTGCGGCACTTCCCTTTTCTATCTGACCTCAGCAAACTTCTATTATTCCGACCAGTGATGAGGGGGAGGCAAGAGCATGCAGGTCAAGAACTTCGAGATCGCGGTCATCGAGGCCAAGAGGTTCTCCAAGGCGGGGGAGAAGGTGGCCAACGTACGCATCGACCACAACAGCACCGTCACGCAGATCTCCCGGGGCCCAGAGGGCACGGCGGTCATCGACTACCGCTTCACCACCAACTATACTGGCCTGGGGTTCATCAA
>JALOTM010000052.1 GCA_025457905.1 Methanomassiliicoccales archaeon | reverse complement strand
TCGTCCATGAGGTTGGCGTTGGTCTGCATGCGGCCGGCGGTGTCGATGAGGACGACGTCCTTCTTGCGCGCCTTGGCGTGGTCCACGGCGTCGAAGGCCACCGCGGCCGGGTCCCCGCCCGCGGAGTGCTTGACGACCTTGGTGCCCAGGCGCTCGCCGTGGATGCCGATCTGCTCTATCGCCCCCGCACGGAAGGTGTCGGAGGCGGAGAGAACCGTGCTGATGCTCATCTTGTGGAGCCGGTTGGCGATCTTGGCGATGGAGGTGGTCTTCCCGGTGCCGTTGATACCCACGAACATGATGATCACGGGCCGCTCTTGCTTGGTCACGTACTCATCGAAGTCGAAGGTGTTCTGCTTGAGGATGGCCTCCACGGCGTTCTTAAGGGACAGCTTGACCGCGTCCTCCACGGTGAAGCGCTTGTCCACCTTCTTTCCCAGGAGGTCCGCCCGGACGTCCCTCTTGATCTCGTCGACCACCGGCAGGGCCACGTCGGCCTGCATGAGCCCCACCTCCAGGTCCCAGAGTATGGCGTCCAGGTCCTTCTCGTCGATCTTGCGCCCTGAGTCGCCGACGACCTCCTCCGCCTTCTCTGGAAGGGGCTCGTCGGCCTTCTTGCGGGAGAAGAGCTTCTTCAGGGCCTCGAACATCTTTCCTCTCAGAACTTCTGCTGCATGCGCTCGTACTCGGCCTGCACCGCCTGCTGCAGCTGGGCGGAGCGCTGCTCCAACATGAATAGGCTCTCGTTGACCTTCTTGGCCGCCTCGGCGAGCTCGTTGGTCCTGGTCTCCAGGGTCTTGATGGCGTCCTCCACGGAACGTTCCACGGTCACCCCCGAGCCCACGCCCACCAGCGCCCTCTTGCTGTCGGCGACCTTGGCGAAGACGAAGGAGTTGCCGCCCACGGGCACCAGCAGCTCGGCGTCCGGCTCGGCATCCTTCCATTTGCCCAGGGTGTCCCGGGCGCGCGTGTACTCGTCCAGCGAGAACTGGATGATCTGCTGCTGCTCGGCCAGCGCCTCGGCCTGGGCGCGGTACAGCTCCAGGGTGGCCAGGGCCTGCTTGATCTCCTGCTCGTTCACTTGGCACCACCGACCTGGTGCTTGACCACCGGGTCCGTGATATCCTCGGTCTTGAGGGTTACTAGCTCCTTGATAATGACGTCCTTGCGGACCACGCGGTGCCGGCTTCCGAAGGTGGAGACGACCTTCTCCGCCGCGGACCTTTCGTCGTCGGCGGCGACCTCGATGGTAAAGTTCTGGAGGTCGTTGCGGTATTCGCCCTTCTTGATCCTGTAAGCACCGACAGCTCTGAAAGCCTTCATTGCCAATCGCCTTCGGCACCGAAGCAGAACATACGAATAAAGCTTTTGCCCATTCATAGGGCATGGCCGACCCCGCGCGCAAGATTCGTTTCTACCATCCTGGCAAGGCCTTCCCCTCCTTCTCCGTGACCGGGGCGGCGTGCGAGCTAGGCTGCGATTACTGCCGGGGGCATTACCTCGAGGGCATGACCCCGGTGAGCGACGGTCAGGACCTCTTGGAGCGCGCGAAGGAGCTGAGCGCCGCGGGCGGAAAGGGCCTCCTCCTGAGCGGCGGCTGCGACCGGCGCGGCCGGGTCCCCCTGGGGGGGTTCCTGGCCACGGTCCGGAGGATCAAGCGGGAGACCTCCCTGTTGGTGAACCTGCACACCGGCCTGCTGGACGGTCTGGATGAGGCCAGGGGACTGGTGGGCAGCGGCGCGGACTGTCTCTCGGTGGACGTTGTCCAGGACGAGCGCGTCATCCGCGAGGTGATGCACCTCGACCGGGGCAAGGAGGACTACCGACGGACGCTGGAGCTCCTCTTCGAGGCGGGCGCCCGGCGCGTGGTCCCGCACGTCTGCCTGGGCATCGGCAGCGAGGAGGCCGAGGAGGAGGCGGTCCGCCTCATCGCCCGGTTCCCGGTCGGGGCGGTGGTCGTCCTGGCCCTGATGCCGGCCAGGGGCACGCCCATGGGCCGCGCCGCGCCCCCCTCGCGCGAGAGGGTGCTGGGGGCGGTGCGCCTGGCCGTAGGCACGGTCAAGGCGCCGACGCTGCTGGGCTGCATGCGCCCCCGGGGCGACTGGACGCTGGAGGCGGAGTGCATCGAGGCCGGGGCGGAGGGCGTGGCCATGCCCTCGCGGAGGACGGTCTCATGGGCTGAGGGCCGGTCTTACGAAGTGGAGATGGTGGAGGGCTGCTGCGCCCTTCACCGGTAGATGGCGCCCTCGGCGTACTTCTTCTTCAGCGGGGTGAGGTACACGATCCAGGCCAGGTTGGCGATGGCGAAGAAGAGCGCGAACATGGGCACGTAGCTCAGGAAGGTGGGCGACATGGCGCTGGTGATGGAGTAGTCCACGGACGTGGCCGTGCTCACCTGCGTGTCCAGCACTAGGTAGTACTTGCCGAAGGGGAGCTCGCCCACATCGATGGTCAGCTGCTGGTTGGCTATGTACTGGTAGGTGTTGACCCGGTACACGGCCAGGCTGGCGACGTCGCTCTTATGGTTGTTGTAGTTCTGCTCCGAGACCACATAGACGCGCGCCGTCCCGCCGTTGGCGGTGACGTCGATCTCGCTCACCGCGGAGATGCCCAATGGGTCGCGGTCGTAGAAGCCGACCACGGAGGTGGCGACCACGTCGTGGGTGTTGGCCAGGCTGCCCTCGGTGGCCAGGGTCTCCTCGATGGCCACGTGAACGAACGGCAGCCAGAGCAGGAGTATGACCACCACGCAAACGACCACGCCGAGCATCGCCCGCCTGATCCCCATCTTGCAGATGTAGAACTTGGTGCTGGCGCTCTTGATAAGACGCATCTCCAGGGCGCGGAAGACGTAGCTCTCGATCAGGATGATGAGCCCCATCAGGAGCACGAAGTAGATGAAGGAGTTGATGGGCAGGTAGAAGGGCACGAGGCTGATCCTCCCCTCCAAGAGGAGCACGGCCACCACCGCGGCGATGAGCACCACGACCTCGGTGATGTACAGGTACTTCTTCGCCCTCCGGACGTGCGCAAGGCGATAGCCACCCGTTAGCTCATCTGTCCCACTCAGCATAATGTCGCGAAAAAATACCATGTTCATGATAAATACTTTTGCAGATGGCTTTCAGTCTGGAAAAGGCTCTAAGGAAGCGTGGCCTCCCGGCGGCAGAGGAGGAAGAGGGCGGCCCTCTCGGGCACCTCCACCTCCCCCTCGAGGCAGTACCTCTCCCCCTGGAGGCGGACGTCGACCCTCTTGGCCATCATGAGCCGGACCGGGCCGTCGCCTAAGGTGCTTGGTATGGCATCCCGGAGCGGGTCGAAGGAGTCCAGCTCGTCCCGGGTCATCTTCACCACGCGCAGCCCGGTCTTCCCGTGCAGGGAGGAGGGCATGCGTATCAGGCGCTTGATGTCGCTGGTGACCGGCTCGTCCACCTGGCCGGAGATGCGGGGGCGCAGCTCCTGGTCGATGAGCCTGACGAGCATGGGCACGAGCTTCTCCCTGACGTCCGCGAGGTTCCCCTTCTGCAGCATGCGGTCCCGCCCGCGCCTGCCGGGCGGCCCGTCGAACAGGTCCTGATAGAGCGCGAGCACCAGCTCCTCCTTCTCCCCCGCCAGGGCGGGATAGCGGGCCCTCGCCCCCTGGGGCCCGACCGCCTCCATCTCGTCCAGCAGCTCCGGGAGCCGGGAGCGCAGCTTGCCCTTCCAGCCCCCGCTGCCGGCCGGGGGCAGCATCCTGGTGGCGAAGCTCTGCACTATGCCCGTGGACCCGTACCGCTTCTCGGCCGAGGTCCTCTCCGGCATCAGCCATTCCATGCTCAGGTCCGTTCCGGTGATGTAGTCCACGATCTCCCTGCGCTCGTGGGAGCGCAGCATGAGGAGGCGCGGGTCGGAGATGTGCGCGTGGTAGCCCCTCCCCCCCGAGAAGGTGACCTTCAGGTGCCTCTCGTCGAAGCCCAGGTCACCCAGGATGAAGTCGTCCAGGAGGCGGGCCATCTCCCTCTTCACCAGCGCCAGCATGTCCGTGTACGACAGCCCCTCCGCCCCCCGGATGTGGTCCGCGTCCAGGTCGAATATCAGGTCGGCCCCGAGCCAGGTCTTGTCCTCCATGCGCTCCGCGGCCGGGTCCTTGTAATAGGCGGTCGAGTAGTAGCAGTGGGACGGCACCCTGTCCCGCAGGAAATCATGTAGGTCCGATTTCCTGGCGAACCCCAGATGCCTCTGCACGAAGTTGCGGTCGAAGAACATGAACCCGAACTCGCGCCTGCCGAAGCGCTCCGGAGGGGGAGGGGGGCACCTGCGGTAGTAGTCGCGGAAGCGCTGCATGATGAACTCCACCTCGCCTGCCAAGCCCTCGCCCCTCGCCCGCGCGGCGCGTTATCACCTGATTGGAACGTTAGCCAAACCTTAATTATTGTGGACCAATTATTTGGACAGAAACAAGGGGCGTCGTCCATGAAGGCGTTCGTCAAGGTCATCCATTTCAGCGACGGGAGGTCCCCGGCAGAGGTCGAGGCGGCCATGAAGGGACTGGGCTTCGAGAGGGTCAAGGGATCCAGCGTCTTCGAGGCCGAGGTGCCGGACGAGGCCGCGGGCGCCGCCATCATCGAGAGGATGCATGCCGCGCTGAAGGGCGCCAACCTGATCTACGAGCCGAGCCTGGGCCGCGCCCCGGACCCGGGGATGGCCGCGGCCGGGACCTACAGGGAGCGCCTGGCCAAGTGGAAGGATATCGGCCTGGACGCGGAGGAGCTCGCCGACCTGCTGCAGTACGACCCCGACCGGTTCCGCGCCCGCGGCGTGGAGATGTTCCGGGTGCAGCTGGACCGTGCGGTGTCGGAGCGCGAGAGGGAGATCCGCGAGACCGAGGCCCGGGAGAGGCTGGAGCGGGCCCGCGAGAGGATCGCCAACGCCGTCAAGGAGCCTGGGGGGCAGACCTTCCAGCAGCTCGTCGCCCTGTCCGGGGTGGACGAGGAGGTCCTCACCCACATGCTGGACGAGATGGTCAAGAAGGGACAGCTGGCCGCCCGCCAGAGCGGGCGCCGAGTGGCGTACTTGGCGGTGTGATTCGCTTTTTTTTCCGACAAGGTTTAATAGCGCCGCCCTTCTGTGCGCAGGGAGAGGTGTCGCCATGGGACGTTCAGGAGCGGTCGCCAGGACGGCGTTCATGTTCCTCTTCATGTTCGGCCTGTTCGCGGCCGTGGGCTGGATCATCGGCAGCTACTTCATAGGGGATTGGCTGACCGGGGCCCTGGTATTCCTGGCCATCGCCGCGGCCATCAACTTCATCTCCTACTTCTACTCGTCGAGGATAGTGCTCTTCACCTACCGGGCCAAGGTCGTGAGCGAGGCGGAGGCGCCCCGGCTGCACCGCATCGTGCGCGGCGTGGCCCAGAAGGCGGACCAGCCCATGCCCAGGGTGGCCATAATACCGTCCCCCAACCCCAACGCCTTCGCCACGGGGAGGAGCCCCAGGAACGCCACCGTGGCGGCCACCAAGGGCATACTCGACCTGCTGGACGACAACGAGCTGGAGGGCGTGATGGCGCACGAGATGGCGCATGTGCGCAACCGCGACATGCTGGTAATGACCATCGCCGCCACCCTCGCGGGTGCCATATCCTTCGCCGCGCGCTGGGCCCTCTATGGGGCCATGTTCGGCGGGGGCCGGAACGACAACGGCGGAAACGCCCTCATCATGCTGCTGGTGGCCGTGACCGCGCCCATCGCCGCCCTGCTAGTGCAGCTGGCAATCTCCCGCAACCGCGAGTACGGGGCGGACGAGGCGGGGGCGCTAATGATCGGCAAGCCCCTCTACCTGGCCAGCGCCCTGAGGAAGCTGGAGGAGGGAAGCCGGCGCCGGCCCATGCAGATGGGCAGCCCCTCCTCCTCGAGCCTGTTCATCGTGAACCCCTTCCAGGGAGGGGGCTTCGTCAGCCTGTTCATGACGCATCCGCCGGTGGACAAGCGCATCGAGCGCCTCAGGAAGATGGCCGGGGACATGGGCCAGTACTGAATGAGAGCGTCTCCAGAATCCTTTCTTCCTTCTTCCTCGCCCCTCACAGGACCAGGTCGTCGAGCAGGTCCAGCCTCTCCAGGAAGTCGTAGCCCCGCCCCACGTTCGAGACCTCGGTCAGGGTGCGGTGCGCGTCCGTGCCCACGGACACCTTGACCTTGCCCTTGAAGGCCTGGAAGTGGCGCTCGGCCAGCTCGAAGTACTGCCGGCCGTCCCTCTGGTAGAGGGCGGCGGTGTTGGCCTCCACGAACAGCTCGTAGGACTGCAGCATGTTGGCCAGGTCCTTGGGCGAGATGCCGGAGAATGCCCTCTCCAGGTCCGTGTGCACCAGCCCGCAGGGCACGTC
>JALOTM010000051.1 GCA_025457905.1 Methanomassiliicoccales archaeon | reverse complement strand
CCGTCACCACCGCCCTTTCCGAAAGCCAACATCTCATGGTCGAGGCCGGCACCGGCACCGGCAAATCCTTCGCCTACCTGGTGCCCGCCGCCCTGTGGGCCCACCAGAACCAACTGCGGGTGGTTATCTCCACCAGAGGGTGGTGCGACCCATCGATTATCCTTACATCGTCCAGGCTGTGGAGGCCATGTTCCCGCGCGGTCTTCTCCATCCCCAGCTCCACGTCCCGGTCCGGCTGCAGCACGACGGCGGAGAACTGCTTGACCCCCATCTGCCTGGCGCCCAAGACCCGGTGGTGGCCATCCACCAGCAGGTAGTAGTCCTGCTTCTGGACCACGATTATCGGCTCCACCAGTCCGCGACGGATCTCCTCCTGGCGGCCCAGTAGCTCATCGGCGAAGACCTCCCATTGCGTGGGCCTAAGCTCATCTATGGGAATGACACGGCGCTTGACGATGATGGAGATGCCGTGCTTCTTCTCCAGGAAGGTCTTGACCATGAGCACCTTGTTGGGGGTGGCCCGCTCGATGTGCGACCTCACGATGTCCAGATTGGAGATGATGCCGATGAGCATGCCCCTCTCGTTGATCACCGGGACATTGCGCAGGCCATATCGGAAGAGCACCCTGGCCGCGTCGTCCAGGTCCATGTCCGGGCTGACGGAGTAGGTGCCCCGGCGGATGATGGTGCGTATCTTGGCCTCGGGCTTGGTGATGTTCCGAAGAAGCTCCTTGGCCGTGACGAATCCTATGAGCCGGCCCTTGTCCGTGACCGGAAGGCCGTGGAACTCGGTGTTGATGAGCTTGTCGATGGCCTGCTCCACCGTGAAGTCCCCCGGTATGGAGATGACATCGCGGATCATGTAGTCCTCGACCTTGAGCTTCCTGTCCTCCATGTTATCGTATCGCGATTGACTTCTTCGATAAAGATTTTGTAGTGAGCCTATCACCGTTGAGAAGACGCTCTGGATTGGGCCGTGGGGTCACACCCCAGAGCGATGAAGGAGTGGCCAACATACCTCAACTGATATATAGGACTAATTTATTCTGGAGACCACCGCAAGCCCTGGTAGTGTAGCGGCCTATCATGAAGCCCTGTCGAGGCTTCGACTCGGGTTCAAATCCCGACCAGGGCGCCATCATTTTTCCTATTTTTCTCGACGGTTGTTCCATCAGAGTTGCGACCTCGAGTGTAAATGGTATTAATAGAATAGAGATGGTATTAAGTAATGAATTCGAGTCGCGCTGCGATGGTCTCCGTGGTGATGAAATGGTCGCTGTCCTTGGAACCCTGGGCTACCGCCCCCAATCCCTCATCCCCACCATCCGGTCCACGGCCGGCGTGGACCATGTCGTGATGTTCATCAGCGCCACGGCCAGATCAAGAGAGGCCGCGGCCGAGGTGGGTAAGTACTGCAGTACGATGGAGATTGGCTGCGATGTCGTGGAGCTGGACGACGCCTTCGACCTAATGATGGTGGCGGAGAGGGTGCAGGACGAGGTCCTGAGGTTGCGACGCTCCGGGGAGGACGTCGCCGTCTTCAACATCGCCGGCGGGACGAGGCTCATGAGCGGGGCGGCCCTGCTGGTCTGCATCCTGGAGGGGTTGAACGCGGTGTATGTGCACGATGATACCTACGAGGAGATTGCCCTGCCCTTCCTCCACATGAGATATTCTAGCGCCCTCACGCCCATGGAGAGGCGGATCCTACTCCACATCCTGGAGCGGGGAGGAGGTGGAATGTCCCAGATGGAGATCGCCAAGGAGATGGGGCTGCACAAGGCCACTGTCAACCACCACGTTCAGCAGCTCTTCCGAAAAGGGGCGGTGGAAATGTTGGCCAAGGAGGGTGACCGACGCACCAAGACGGTCCGCGCCCAGGACTCCATGCGCCTGCTGCTGAGGTGATCCCCTGCGCACCCTGTTCTCCACCTTCGGGTTCGACCGCTCCATGGTGATTCGGGCCATGAGGGCCATTCCCCACGACCGTCTTGTGATCATAACCAGCGAGGAAAACACACGCTCCGAGGATTTCGCCCGAATCCTGGAGGCGGGCAGGATGGCGGGGGCGCCTGTAGAGACTTTACTGGTTGACAAGTTCGACCTCATGTCGGCCTTCCAGGCCATGGTGGAGGCCTTCCAGCGGCGCAGGACGGCACGTGAGGAGGTGGCGGTGAACATCAGCGGAGGCACCCAGCTCCTTTCCGATGCGGCCTTGCTGGCCGCGTTCCATACCGGTGTGGAGTGCTACCACATAGCCGAGTCCGCACGCAGGCTGCCGGTTCTCCGGGGGGTAGAGATCACGGACCCACTGAGCAAGGGGCAGAAGGATGCCCTCCTGGCCTTCGAGGACGGCATGAGCATGCAGCAGGCCATGGCGATGTCGAAGGTGCATCAAGGCCTCATGGAGGATTTAATGGGCCTGAGGAAGGCTGGCGCCATCGAGTCGAGGGAAGAAGGAGACCGGGTGCGGCTGTACCTGACCAGGAAGGGCGGGCGCATGCTGCGGTCTTTAGGGCGGAGAGGCCAGGATTGAGATCATCTGATCAGAGGGAGGACCTCGGCCTTCAGCCGGGAGATGGTTGCCTCAACCTCCCCCTCGACCTCCTCGGGCTCGGGCATGCCCTGCTTGTCGTGCAGGGCCTCCCATGCCCCAGGCTCCTTGGGATAGGTCCCGGAGATGGTGCAGAACATAATGGCCCAGCAACGGGGGACGGTGGTGGAGTTGTAGCCGCCTCCCCCGACCACCAGGTAATGTCCGTCGCAGAGGTCGTGCGCCGCCTGGTGGGTCACCTTGGCTATCTCCTCGTAACCGTGCGTGGTCAAGCCCAGGCCCACCAAGGGGTCGGAGAAGTGCGCGTCCACGCCGAACTGGTGGATGATGAAGTCCGGTCGGTACTCCTTCAGCGCTGCCATGGCCACGCTGTTGTAGGCCTTGAGGTAGGTCCGGTCTCCGGTGCGGAAAGGCAGTGGCACGTTGATGGCGTATCCCTTTCCATAGCCTTCGCCCACCTCCTTCACTTGGCCGCTTCCAGGGAAAAAGCCCAGGCTTAGATGGTGCAGCGAGATGGTCAGTACCTTCTCGTTGTAGAAGACCGACTGAGTGCCGTCGCCGTGGTGGCCGTCGATGTCCACGATGGCGATGCGCTCCTTCTTGAAGCGGCGCTGCAGCGCCCGGACGGCCACGGCGATGTCGTTGAAGACGCAGAAGCCAGAGGAGCATTCGCAACGCGCATGGTGCAGCCCTCCCGCGGGGTTGAAGGCGTGAAGGAACCTCCCGTTCATTATGCCCTCGGCGCCGTCCATGGTGGCCCCGACGGCGGCCAGGGACCCCTCGAAGAGGGACTCGGTGGCGGGGGTGTCGCCCCTGTCCAGCATACCGCCTCCAGCCTCGCAGCGACGGCGCACGAAATCGATGTGCTCCTGGCTATGGACCATGCGGACGTCCTCCAAGCTGGCCGGGAAGGTGCGGTGGACCACCGCCTTGTCCCCGAAGATGCCAAGCCTCTCCAGAAGCTCCAGTGTCGCCTTCTCCCGGTAGGGCTGGAAGGGATGGTTCTCCCCGAAGTAGTACTTGAGGAACCCCTCATTGTACAGGAAGGCGCAGTGGTCGCCGGTCACGAGAGCCACCCTAGATGAAGGGTAGTATAAATCTGCTATCTTGGCTTCAAAATATCCCTTACGTCATTCGACGAAGTGGATGCATAGCGGCCCCTTCTCCATGGCCAGGCCCTTGGACATCATCCCCAGCTCCACGAAGGCGCAGTTGAAGATCGCGGCGGGGACGAGGCAGGTCGTGGTCAGACCGGCCTTCCCCGCCAGGTCGAGGACCCGGTTGCCCTCCCACTCGGTCAGGTCATGCATGTCGGCCTCGGTGAGCATCTCCGCGTACATGGCCACGTTGGGGCAGTCCGAGACTATCTCCAGTGCCACCCTGCCCTCGCCGATGTCCCTGGCCACTATCTCAGTGGAATGGCTGCATATCGCCGCCTCCACGGTCACCTTGGATGCCATCCTTGCGCCTCGTGGTGGAATGGCGATAGCACTAGAAAAAATCCCCAGTTCATTGGACCGTGCCGAGCACCGTCATGCTGTAGGACTGGATGCGCTCGTCGTACTGCACCACCGAACGGATCTTGAAGACCCGGAGCACGTTGTCCTGGGTGAGCACCTCGGGCACCGGGCCGGCGGACAGGACCTTCCCGTTCTCCAGGAGGATGGCCTTGTCGCAGTAACGGGCGGCCAGGTTCAGGTCGTGGGAGACCATGATCACCGTGAGCTTCTCCCTCCTGGCCAGGTCCTTCACCAGGTCCATTATGTCCATCTGGTGGTTGACGTCCAGGTGCAGGGTTGGTTCGTCCAACAGCATGATCTTGGGCTTTTGGGCCAGGGCGCGGGCGATGATCACCCTCTGTCTCTCGCCTCCCGAGAGCTGGTTCATGGTGCGGGCGGCGAGACCAGTGACGTTGGTGGCCTCCATGGCCTGGCGAACGATCTCCAGGTCCTCCTTGCCCTCGCGCGAGAAGCGGTCCATGGAGGGGTTGCGGCCCATCATCACCACCTCCAGCGCGGTGAAGGGGAACGTGATCACGCAATTCTGCGGGACCACGGCCATCTCCTTGGCGATCTCCTTGCGGGTGAGCGAGCCCAAGTCCCTCTCTTCCACCATCACGGTGCCCATGGAGGGCGAGAGGGCACGGTTCATGCAGCGCAGCAGGGTGGTCTTGCCAGAGCCATTCGGGCCCAGGACCGCCACTATCTCGCCCTCCCCTGCCTCGAAATCGATGCTCCTGAGGATAGGGACGGCATCGTAGCTGAACTCGATGTCCTGGACGCGCAGCCTGGCGGTCACCATTCCGTCGCCTCCTTCTTCCGCCGCAGCAGATAGAGGAAGAAAGGCCCGCCCAATATGGCGGTGATTATGCCCACGGGCAGCTCCTGCGGGGCCATGATGGTCCTGGCCACGGTGTCCGTGACGATGAGGAAGATGGCCCCAGCCAAGAGCGAGGCAGGGAAGAGGATGCGGTTGTCCGGCCCGATGACCATGCGCATGATGTGCGGGACCATCAGTCCCACGAAGGCGATTATGCCAGTGAATGCCACCGCCGCGCCCGTGACCAATGCGGACCCCGCCAGCATGATCTTGGTGGTGGTCTTGGGGTCCACCCCCAGGCTGGTGGCATGGGCCTCGCCCACGATCATGGCGTTGAGGTCCCGGGAGAATGCAAATAGCAATATGAACCCAGGGATGAGGAACGCCAGGACGATCCAGAACTGGTCCCAGTTGGCACGATTGAGGCCACCCATGAGCCAGAAGACGACCTGGGACATGGTCTCGGTGGAGCCTTGGGCGGCCAGTATCTGCAGTAGAGAGGTCATGGCCGAGAAGAAGGCGCCCACGGCGATGCCTGCCAGAAGGAGTGTCGTGGTGGGTATGTAGCCCTCCACCCGGCCCAGCATGTAGACGATCACCAAGGTGATCATGGCGAAAAGGAAGGCCATGGCGGGTATGGCGAAATCGCCTGATGCCAGGCTGAATCCGAAGACGAGGGTTAGCGAGGCTCCGAAGGCCGCCCCCTGCGATATCCCAATTACCGAGGGGGAGGCCATGGGGTTCTTGAATATTCCCTGGAGGGCCACGCCTGCGATGGACAGGCAGGCGCCGACCACGCCCGCCAGCATGATGCGCGGGAGCCTCACCTGCTGGATGATGATTATCTCGGTGCTGGTGGCGTCGGTGCTCAGGCCGAATAGTATCTCGAAGACCCTCTGTGGTGAGATATAGACCGTGCCGAAGCAGAGACAGATGACTATGGAGCCGAACAGGCCCAGCACCAGCGCTATCAAGGCCAAGGTCCACCTGGCCATGCGCCGGCTGTGCATATCGGTTATGTCCCCGCCCTGCTTGGGTTCCATCTCAGTCCACCTGGCCGACGTTGTGCAACGAGTCCCTCGCCGACATCTGCAGGTATTCCCTTACCGTCAGCGTCGAGCAGGTCACCCTGGTCAGATGCCTCTTGGCGGCGATTACGGCGTCGGCCATCTCGTCCCTGGTAGGCCTCCTCCAGGGGATCCCTGGTATGGGGATATACCCTGTGATGTGCAGCGGCACGTCGCTCCCCACGGAGGCCACGAACTCGGCTATGCTCTCTACCTCGCTCGCATCTATCATGTCAGGGATGAGGATGGCGCTGACCCTCAGCCTGATCCCCATGTCATGCATGCGGTATATGTTGCTCAGGACCTTGGTGTTCTGCGCCCCGGTCAGCTGCTGATGCTTCCGCTTGCTCACTGCCCGAAGGGACACCCCCACCTCGTCCACATCAGCAGGGGGAAGGATGGAGGCGTTGGTGTGAGCGATCTTCACCATGGCTCCCTTATCCCTCTTGGCGAACCGGACTATCTCCTCGACCCCTTCAATGGTGAGGGGCTCTCCCCCTATCATGTTCAGGGTCTCGATGT
>JALOTM010000050.1 GCA_025457905.1 Methanomassiliicoccales archaeon | reverse complement strand
TCACCCGCATCAGCTTGATGGACACGATGGGCGTGGTGGTGCCCTTGACCTCCCATCCGACGAAGGCCATGAAGAGGGCGGCCGAGGCCGCCAGCAGGCCGAGGATCTTGATGTCCGTCCAGCCCCACTCCTGCCCCTGCTGGAGGGCGAGGAGCAGGCTCAACACCCCGCCGCTCACCAGCAGCGCTCCAGGGAAGTCCACGCTCTCCTTCCTCCGGACCTCGTTCGGGTCCTTGATGAGGCGCCACACCAAGAAGGTCAGCACGATCATGAGCGGGACCACGATGTAGAAGGCATCCCTCCACGAGAGATGGGAGACGATGAAACCTCCCCCGAGGAGGCCGATGCTCACTCCCACTGAGAACATTGCGCTGATCAGGCCGATGGCCACCGGGATTTGGCGGGCGGGGAAGGTGTCGCGGATGATCCCGAACGCCAGCACGAACACGCCCATGCCCACGCCCTGCACCGCCCTGAAGGCGATGAGCGAGCCCATGGACCATGAGAGGGCGCAGCCGATCAGGCCGATGCAATAGATGGTGAGGGCGACCATCATGATCTTCTTCTTGCCATAGATGTCGCCGAACCTCCCCAGCAGGAGGGTGGCCACCGCCCCGCTGAGCAGGTATGCCGAGAGCACCCAGGAAACCCATTCGCTGTCCTGCGCATACTCCATGGCGATGTGCGGCAGCGCCGGCACTAGCATGATCTCTATGAACATGACCATCATGGCCATGGCCGCCAGTATGGCCAGGATGATCCCGTTTCCCTTGAGGCTGAGCCTCTCGTTGGCATAGCTGTTCATTCTATCCCTTATTAGGTAGATGTATACTAGGTATTGCTCTACCTATTGGGCCAGGATGACCATCAGCCAACTATAAGAACGTTTCCTGCGGCCCTGCGTCAGGGTTGCTTGCCAGCCCATGTCCCTCCTCGCGATGTGCGGCATGGGCTTGGTCGCCTCCGTCCAGGGGGCATGACAACGTTTATCAATCGAGAGCACTTTGCGTCGTCCTGGTCGGAAAATGCAGCTCTATGATTTCGGGAGGATCCAGGGCTCGAAGGTGAGGATAGGCGAGCAGATAGGTAGGCTCTTAGGCCTCGTCGACGGAAGCCAGGCCTTCAGCGCCATGTTCCGCTACGAGCAGAACGGCAACGCCAGCTACGAGATCGTGCTCTCCACCATCGGGCCCGAGAACTACCGCGAGATATGCAACGTCACCTTCTACCTCATCGATGTTCCAGGCGCCTGCGCCCAGGTGGCCAAGTTCCTGGGGGAGCGCAACATCGACATCCTCAACTCCGTCTCGCTGAGCATGATATCGGACGTGTGCATGGTCTGGAGGATGATGGTCGACCTCTCCTATTACGGGGACTCCGGGGCCCTCAAGGAGGAGTTCGAGGGCATGAAGAGGCAGAGGTCCTCGGCCGTCTCCAAGGTGGACTCCATGGTCGTCGAGGCCTCCAAGATTAGCGACCGATACACCAAGTGGGTGGTGCCGGCGGGCTCAATGGTCAAGGTCAAGCCTGTGAGGAAGGCGCAGAAGGGGCCGAGCGTCATCAAGGACATGGGGTTCGAGATACCCCAGGAGTTCATGCAGGCCATGGAGGGTGTGGGCGATGGCACGCCAGTCATCATGGTGGCGGACCAGGACTCCTGGGTACTGTCCATAAGCCCCCTCAAAGAGGGGCTGCGGATGGTGCAGATGGACTTCGTGATCCCTGACCGGCCGGGGGCCATATTCGAGGTAGCGCGCTCCATGGCCGACCACGATATCAACCTCATGTCCGTCAAGACCAAGGTGCTGGTCTACTACGAGACCATGTCCCTGGCGGTGGTGGCGGACGTTTCCAGGTACAAGGACGGCGACCTGGAGGCCCTGAGATCGAAGACCGAGGAGCACCTCGCCCGGTTGAAGGGTGGCTTCAAGCTCGTGGGCTTCAAACCCATCGAGGTCTGAGAAAGGAGCTAGATGACCCCCTGGACGCTGGTGCTCAGGCTTGACGAGGTCACCTCCACCAACGACGTGGCCAAGGCCAAGGGCAAGGAGGGCGAGCCCGAGGGATTGGTGGTCGTGGCAAACAGGCAGAGCGCGGGGCGTGGGCGGATGGGCAGGAGCTGGTCCTCGCCCGAGGGAGGCCTCTACCTCTCCCTCCTCCTGCGGCCCGGGATCGACCCGGACCAGGTGCTGAGAATGACGGTGCTGTCCTGCGTGCCCGTGGCCGAGGCCATCGAGGAGGTCACAGGGTTGAGGCCAGAGCTGAAATGGCCCAACGACGTCCTCGTCCGGGGCAGGAAGGTGGCCGGGATCCTGGCCGAAGGCGTCTCGAAGGGTATGAGGCTGGAGATGATAGTGCTCGGGATCGGCATCAATGTCAACACGCCATCACACGAGCTTCCTCCGGAGGCCACCTCCCTGGCCGCTGAGGCTGGGAACGAGGTGGACCGGGAGCTCCTGCTGCAGCGCCTGCTCGAGAACCTCGAACGTTTCTACGCAAGACTTAAGGCCGATGAGGTGGACGAGGACGAGTACAAGTCCAGGTCCTGTGTGCTAGGCCATCAGGTCGAGGCCCAGGTCGGCAGGGAGACCATCCACGGCAAGGCCCTGTACCTGGAGCATGACGGCGCCCTGGTGCTCAGGAGCGAGGAGGGTTTGGTGCTGCGCCTCGCTTGGGTCAACGAAACTAGCATAAGGGTTACGAAAGAAGAAGAAAACGATGCAAATCCCTAAGAAAGAATTAATAATGATTCGAAGATTCATCACGAAAACGGCGGAGAGATGGGCCCATGGGTGCTGAGGACAACAACAAGGAGCGCAAGGACATCAAGGAGCTGAAGGAGCTCAAGCGCAAATCGCGCATCGGCGGCGGCAGCGAGCGCATCGAGCGGCAGCACAAGCAAGGGAAGATGACCGCCCGCGAACGCATCGAGGCCATCCTGGACCCGGGTAGCTTCGTGGAGCTGGACGCCTTCCTCACCCACCAGTGCCACAACTTCGGGATGGAGCGCAACCGCATACCCGGCGACGGCGTGGTCACGGGACATGGGACCATGGACGGCCGCCAGGTGTACATCTTCGCCCAGGACTTCACCGTCCTCGCCGGCTCGGTGGGCAAGATGCACGCCATGAAGATCTGCAAGGTCATCGACCTGGCCGTGAAGAACGGCTGCCCCATCGTCGGCATCTACGACTCCGGCGGCGCGCGCATCCAGGAGGGCATGGACGCCCTGGCCGGATACTCTGAGATCGTCTTCCGAAACTCCCTTGCCTCCGGGGTGGTCCCGCAGATATCCATGGTCATGGGACCTTGCGCGGCCACGGCCGTCTTCTCGCCGGGGCTCATGGACTTCAACTTCATGGTCAGGGGCACCAGCCAGATGTTCATGGTCGGTCCGGACGTCATCAAGCTGGTGCAGAACGTGGAGACGGACTACGACGAGCTGGGCGGCGCTTCGGTGCATGCCATCAAGAGCGGATGCGCGCACTTCGTGGCAAAGGACGACGCGGACTGCGTCCGTAGGCTCAAGCGCCTCATGTCGTTCCTGCCACAGAACAACCTGGAATCGCCGCCCCTGGCGCAGCCCAAGGACTCGCCGGACAGGGTGGATGACTCGCTCAACGACGCCGTGCCCCTGGACCCCATCAAGCCCTTGGACATGGTGGCGGTCATCAAGAAGGTGGTGGACGACGGCGACTTCCTGGAGGTGCAGGAGGAGCATGCCCGCAACATCATCGTGGGCTTCGCCCGCCTGGACGGGGCGCCGGTGGGCATAGTCGCCAATCACCCTTCGGTGCTGGCCGGGACCCTGGACAACGCCTCCTCGACCAAGGCCGCCCGCTTCGTCCGCTTCTGCGACGCCTTCAACATACCCGTCATCACGCTCGTCGATGTCCCTGGATACCTTCCTTCGGTGGAGGAGGAGGCGGGAGGCATCGTGCGCAACGCCTCCAAGCTGATGTACTCCTACTGCGAGGCCACCGTTCCCAAGGTCACTCTCATCATGCGCAAGGCCATCGGGCCCGCCTACTGCGTCATGGCCTCCAAGCACATCCGCTCCGACATCACGCTGGCCTGGCCGGGCGCCGAGATCGCGGTCATGTCCCCGGAGGCGGCCATCGACATCGTCTACAAGAAGGAGCTCATCATGGCCGACGAGCCCCAGGCCAAGCGGGAGGAGCTGGCGGCCGAATATCGTAGGCTGCACGCCAATCCCTTCGTGGCCGCGGAGAAGGGCTACGTGGACGATGTGATAGAGCCCAAGGAGACGAGGATCAAGCTCATCCATGCGCTGAGGACGCTGGAACGCAAGCGCGAGGCCCGGCCCGCGCGCAAGCATGGCAACATGCCCCTGTGAGGTGCTGAGAATGGTTAAGGTAATGGACACGATGATGAGGGACGCGCACCAGTCGCTGCTGGCCACCCGGATGCGCACCGAGGACATGCTGCCCATCGCCCCGCTGATCGACGAGATCGGCTACTGGAGCGTGGAGATGTGGGGGGGAGCGACCTTCGACACCTGCCTGCGCTTCCTCAAGGAGGACCCCTGGGAACGCATCTCCAAGCTGCGCAAGGTCATGCCCAACACCCATTTCCAGATGCTGCTGCGGGGGCAGAACATCGTGGGGTACCGCCACTACTCAGACGACATCGTGGAGAAGTTCGTGCAGAAGGCCCACGCTCGGGGCATTGACGTCTTCAGGGTCTTCGACGCGCTCAACGACGTTCGCAACATGGAGATGGGCATGAGGTCCGCCAAGAAGGTGGGCGCCGTGGTGGAGGCGAGCATTTCCTACACCCTCAGCCCGGTGCACTCCAACGAGGCCTTCGTGAAGATGGGGAAGAAGCTGGAGGAGATGGGCGCTGACACCATCTGCATCAAGGACATGGCCGGCCTCATCTCCCCGCACGCCGCCTACGAGCTGGTGAAGGGACTGAAGGAGGAGACCTCCCTGCCCATCCACCTGCACTCGCACATGACCTCGGGAATGGCCCTGACGTCCTACATGAAGGCCATCGAGGCCGGGGCGGACATCGTGGACACGGCCATCTCCTCGCTCTCCGGGGCCACCTCCCAGCCGCCGACGGAGTCATTGGTGGCCATGCTCAAGGGCACGGAGTACGACACCGGCCTGGACCTGATCAAATTGGCCGAGATCGCCGATTACTTCAACAAGGTGCGCAGGAAGTACAAGGACTTCGAGAGCGAGCACATCGCTATCGATACCGACGTCCTCATCTTCCAGATCCCGGGCGGCATGATGTCCAACTTCGCCAACCAGCTGAGGGAGGCCAAGCAGGAGCACAAGCTGCACGACGTGCTGGAGGAGGTCCCGCGGGTGAGGGCGGAGCTGGGCTATGTGCCCTTGGTCACTCCGACCTCGCAGATCGTGGGCACTCAGGCCACGCTCAACATCATCACCGGCCAGAGGTACAAGACCTGCACCAACGAGACGAAGAACCTGGTGAGGGGCATGTACGGCAAGACGCCCGCCCCCATCTCCGCGGAGATACGCAAGAAGATCATCGGGGATGAGAAGCCCATCACGGTCAGGCCGGCCGACCTGCTGCCACCCGAGTTCGACAGGCTGGCGGCCGAGGTCAAGCAGTACGCGCGCAGCGAGGAGGACGTGCTCTCCTACGCCCTCTTCCCCCAGGTCGCCCTGGACTTCTTCAAGGAGAGGGAGATGATGGAGAAGGGCGCCAACGTGAGGGAGCTGGCGGCCATCGCCGCCCTCTTCGTGGCCCAGGCGGAGAAGCGCAGCAAGGCCAAGAAGACCTCCGTCAAGGAGGAGGTCGACCTGTGGCGCCTGGCGGCCAGGCGCGAGGCCGTCACCGGCGGGGGCTGGATACTGTGAGGGTCAAGATCCACCTCAACGGCCAGGTGCACGAGGTCCTGGTGGAGAAGAACGGCGGCGATTACCGGGTGACCATCGGCGATGCCATCTTCAAGTGCGTGCCCAAGGAGGGAGGCATGGCCATCAACAACGAGTTCATGGCCGCTAGCTTCGAGGGTTCCCTGGAGGAGGGCACGGAGATCGACTTCGGCGGCCGCAAGGTCTTGGCCAAGGTGGAGCCGATAATCGAGCTGGAGAAGGGCGAGGCCTATTCCGAGGAGGAGGAGGCGAGCGGGCCGGCAGGGAAGGAGGACGCGGGCAGCATCACGGCCCCCATGCCGGGTAAGATCGTCTCGGTGAAGGTCAAGGCCGGCGACAAGGTCGCCGCCAACCAGCTGCTCTGCATATTGGAGGCCATGAAGATGGAGAACGAGATATTGGCCACCGAAGCGGGGACGGTCAAAGAGGTTAAGGTCAAGCCCGGTGAGACCGTGGAGGGCGGCAAGACCCTGGTCGTCATCGAGTGAGCCTCCCCTTTGCCCTATCCCTTTCTTTGGACATGGCCACGTACAGCAGCAGCACCAGCCCCAAGGCAACCAGGCCCATGGCCCAAGCATCCTGGCCCAAGAAGAGCAACAGGAACAGGCACG
>JALOTM010000049.1 GCA_025457905.1 Methanomassiliicoccales archaeon | reverse complement strand
CAGGAGAAGCCCGAGGCGGTTAAGGCGGCCGTCAGGGCCTTGCAGAGGGCCGTGGAGTTCATCAACCAGCATTACGAGGAGAGCGCCGCCATCTGCGCCCAGAAGATCGGACTCACCGCCGAGGAGACCGAGAAGTGCATGGACAGCGAGTTCTTCGCTGTGGGCTTGAACGAGACCGACACGGACAGCCTGGAGCAGACCGCCGGCTTCCTGCTCGAGAACGGCAAGATTTCCGCCGTGCCGGACTTCGAGGAGAGGAGGGCGCAGGGGGTAATGCCCACCGAGGGGGCGGTCGTATTCGCCACCGCAAGGGAGTGATGGGCATCGGGGGAAGGGAGAGGTTCCTGACGGCGTTGCGCCGGGGCACACCGGATATGGTCCCGGTCTTCCTCCGCGACCTCACGCTCGGGATGGACGAGACGGGTTACAGCACGCCAGAGGTGTGCGCCCCGCCCTATGACGCCGAGAAGTCGGCCCGGTCCGTGCTCTCGCTGCAGAGGCGCCTGGGGCAGGACGCCGTCGTGGGATGCATCCACTATGTGGGGTTCGACGCCCAGGCCTTGGGAGGGGAGCTGAAGTTCGCGGAGCGGGGCATCCCCTCCGTGCTCAGGCATCCCTTGGATTCCGACGGCTGGCAGGACAAGGTCGTGCTGAGGTCGATGAACGAGGAGCCATACCTGAGCGCCCTGCGCTCCTATGAGCTGGTCTCCTCCTCATTGGGCGAGGAGGCGGAGGTGGTATGCAACGTCGAAGGGCCGATGACCAAGGCCGCACTGCTCAGGGGCCTGGAGCGCTATGCACTTGACATCCAGGTCGACAGGTCCATGGCCCAAGAGGTCACTGATCTCTCAGTGCAGCTGTCCTTGGCCTTCCTGGAGGAGGCAGTTAAGAGGGGAGCGGGAACGAGCTTCCTGGCAGCCTCGACGGACAACCCCACCATCTTCGGCCACGAGTCCTTCAAGGAGTTCAGCCTGCCAGGTGTGCGGACCCTGAGCAGGAAGGCCGCCGATCTCGGAATTCCGACGGTCTTCCACCCCCATGGCATCTTCCATTCGCCTGAGAACCTGCCTTTGGTGGAGGATTGCATATCCACCGGGGTCCAAGGGATCCAATTCGCGGAGGAGAACGACCTAACCATGCTCAAGGAGGTATGCCAGGGCAGGGTGTGCGAGCTGGGCGGGCTGAACGTCTTCACCACCCTGCTCTTCGGCCCCGAGGAGAGGATCGAGCGCGAGACCAAGGGATACCTGGACGCGTGCGGCCCTGGAGGGGGGTACGTCTTCATGTGCTCCTGCTCGCTGCATCGGGGCATGCCCCTGGGCCATGTGGAGGCGATGATGCGCGCCTGCCGCGAGCATGGCAGGTATCGCTGAACGAATACAGGAAAAATAGTAAAACCCCCGCCTCCAATAATGCGACCGATTCTGGCATGATGGAGAAGGCCGAGCCGCCAAAGCCCGATTGGCTCAGGGTGAGGGTCCCTGACGCAAAGCGCGTGCGCGAGGTCCGAGAGGCGGTCCGGCAAAGTTCGGTGAAGACGGTCTGCGATGCCTCCCGCTGCCCCAATCTGGGCGAGTGCTGGGGACACGGTACGGCCACCTTCCTTCTGTTGGGGGAGGTCTGCACCCGCGGCTGCAGGTTCTGCGCCGTCACCAGCGGTGACCCGGGGGGCAGGGTGGACCAGGATGAGCCACAGCGCGTGGCGAAGGCGGTGGGGAGGCTGGGGCTCGGCCATGCGGTCATCACCTCGGTCGCCCGCGACGACCTGGAGGACGGGGGGGCGAGCGCCTTCGTGGAGACGGTGAGGGCCATACGGGCCGTCTGCCCGAGCACCAAGGTCGAGCTCCTGGTGCCGGATTTCCAGGGCGAGGAGGGGCCGTTGCGGGCGGTGGCCCTGTCCGGGGCGGACGTGCTGGCCCACAATCTGGAGGTGGTGCGCCGGCTCCAGCCATCGGTCAGGGACCCGCGCGCCAGCTACGATAAGTCCCTGCGGGCCCTGGAAAGGCTCAAGCACCACGCCCCCCGCGCCCCGACCAAGACCTCGCTGATGCTCGGCCTCGGCGAGTCCAGGGGGGAGGTGGTTGAGGCGATGAGGGACGCACGCCGGGCAGGAGCGGAGCTGCTGACGTTGGGCCAATACCTGCGGCCCAAGGGCGGAGCTCTGAGGGTGGAGCGATACGTCCCTCCAGAGGAGTTCGCGCAACTGCGCTCCATCGCCCTGGAGCTCGGCTTTCGCGAGGTCATGTCCGGGCCCCTGGTGCGCAGCTCGTATCACGCTCATGAGATGATCTTGGAGGACCAGATATGCTGATGGACGACTACGATCCCCTGAAGGGAAGGATGCTGAGCATCCTGGACAAGGACGGAAAGGTGGTGGAGAAGGGCCTAGAGCCCAAGATCGACGACGCCCTGCTGGTGCAAGCCTACAAGACCATGGTCCTGACCCGGTTGGCCGACGAGAAGGCCGTGCGGCTGCAGAGGCAGGGGAGGCTGGGGGCCTATCCCCCGACCAAGGGACAGGAGGCCAGCCAGATAGGGCCGGCCCTGGCCTTGGAGAAGGGCGATTGGATGGTCTGGGCCTTCCGGGAGATGGGCGCGCTCCTGCTGAGGGGGGTGCCCCTATGGCGCCTCTACCTCTACTGGATGGGGAACGAGGAGGGCTCGGTCCTGGAGGGGGACGTGAACGTCACGCCCTCGGCGGTGCCGGTGGGCAGCCAGGTGCCCCATGCATCGGGCATCGCCTATGCCATCAAGTACCGCAAGGAGCCGAAGGTGGCGCTGTGCTACTTCGGGGACGGGGCCACGTCGGAAGGGGACTTCCACGAGGGCCTCAACCTGGCTGGCACCATGAAGCTGCCAGCGGTGTTCGTGTGCCAGAACAACCAGTGGGCCATCTCCGTCCCCAGGAACATGCAGACCGCCTCGCCCACCCTGGCGCAGAAGGCCTGCGCTTACGGATTCAAGGGGATACTGGTGGACGGGAACGACCTCCTCGCCCTGTACGCCGCCGCCAAGGAGGCGATAGGGAGGGCTCGCCGCGGTGAAGGCCCCACGCTCATCGAGTCGTTCACCTACCGCATGGGGGACCATACCACCTCGGACGATGCCACCCGTTACCGCAGCGAGGAGGAGATCGCCTACTGGACGGCCCGCGACCCCCTTGCGCGCCTGCGCGCCTACCTGGGGCATAAGGGCCTCTGGGACGAGACCAATCAGAAGGCCTGGACGGAGGAGGCGGGGCGCATGGTGGAGGAGGAGGTCAAGAAGGCGGAGGGCCACGCCCCGCCCACCCTGGACGACGTCTTCGTGCACACCTACGCCACCATGCCCGCCAGCCTGAAGGAGCAGCTGGAGCTCCACCGCTCCGACCTCCCGGCAAGGAAGGAGGGGTGAGCATGGCCGCCATGAACATGGTCGGCGCCATCAACCTCGCCCTGAGGGAGGAGATGGAGCGCGACCCCGCGGTCGTCTGCCTAGGAGAGGACGTGGGCGTGGACGGGGGCGTGTTCCGCGTCACCGAGGGCCTGTTCGAGAGGTTCGGAAAGGAGAGGGTGGTGGACACCCCCTTGGCCGAATCCAGCATCGTGGGGGCGGCCATCGGCATGGCCATGAACGGCCTGAGGCCCGTGGCCGAGATCCAGTTCATGGGCTTCATCTATCCCGCCTACCAGCAGCTGGTCTCGCACGCGGCCCGCATGCGCAACCGCACCCGTGGCAGGATCGGCCTGCCCATGGTCGTGCGCACCCCCTACGGCGCCGGGGTGAAGGCGCTGGAGCACCATTCGGAGAGCACCGAGGCGGTCTTCTGCCACATACCCGGCCTCAAGGTGGTGGCGCCCGCCACCCCGCTGGAGGCCAAGGGGCTGCTGGCCTCGAGCATCCGCGACCCCGACCCGGTCATCTTCCTAGAGCCGACGCGGTCCTACCGCATGCTCAAGGAGGAGGTGCCCGAGGGCGAGTACCTGGTCCCCCTCGGCCAGGCCCGGAAGGTGCGGGAGGGCAAGGACCTGACCATCGTAGGCTGGGGGGCCATGGTGCCGGTGATGGAGAAGGCGGCCGCCCAGCTCGCCGAGGAGGGGGTGAGCGCGGAGGTGCTGGACATGAGGACCCTGGCGCCCATGGACTTCGCCTCCATCGTCTCCTCCGTGAAGAGGACCGGCAGGTGCGTGGTGGTGCACGAGGCGCCCAAGACCTGCGGCCTGGGGGCGGAGATCTCCGCCCGGGTCATGGAGGGGGCGCTGCTCTCCCTGCAGTCGCCGGTGGAGCGGGTCACCGCGCCGGACATCACCGTGCCCCTGCCCAAGGGCGAGCATTATTACTACATAACCCCTGAGAGGGTGACGAGGGCCGCCAAGAGGGCCATGAGCTTCTGAGGTGACGACATGCCGACCGATTTCAGATTCCCGGACCTGGGCGAGGGCGTGACCGAGGGCGAGGTAAAGAAGTGGCTCGTGAAGGAGGGCGACGAGGTCAAGCAGGACCAGTCCCTGGCCGAGGTGGAGACGGACAAGGCGGTGGTGGAGATGCCCTCCCCGACCGCAGGGAAGGTATTGAGGCTGTACCACAAGGAAGGGGAGACGGTGAAGGTGGGCGAGGTCCTGGCCACCATCGGGGCCGAAGGGGAGGCGGCATCGGCCGCGCCCCCGGCGGAGGCCAAGGAGCCGGAGAGGAAGCCCTCGGTCTCGGTGGTGGGCGAGCTCCCCGAGGAGGAGGTGCTGGTCAGCTCCAGGCCCGAGGCGCCCATCCCGGCCGGGGAGGTGCAGGCCACGCCGGCCGTGCGCAAGCTGGCCAAGGACACGGGGGTGGACATCGCCAAGGTGAAGGGCACCGGCCCGTCCGGCCGGGTCACGGAGGAGGACGTGCGCCTGGCCGCAAGGCCCGCCGCGCCCGCCCGGCCCAGACAGGTGGCCAAGTTCGACATCTACGGGTACATCGACCGGGAGCCGGTGAAGGGCATCCGCAAGTCCACCGCCAAGAAGATGATGGAGTCGACCTTGAGGACGGCCATGGTCACCATGATGGACGATGCTGACGTCACCGAGCTGGTCGCCCTGCGGGAGAGGCTCAAACCCATCGCCTTGGAGGAGCGCAAGGTCAAGCTCACCTACATGCCCTTCATCGTCAAGGCGGTGGTCATGGCCTTGAAGAACAACCGCTACCTGAACTCCAGCCTGGACGAGGAGTCGGGCGAGATCATAATAAAGAAGTACTACAACATCGGCGTGGCCGTGGCCACCGAGGACGGCCTGATGGTGCCGGTGGTGAAGGTGGCGGAGCAGAAGGAGATAATGGACATCGCCGCCGAGATCGAGGACCTGGCCAAGAAGGCCTCGGAGCGCAAGATCGACCTGGGGGACCTGAAGGGCGGCACCTTCACCATCACCAACTATGGCACCATGGGGGGTACGTATGGGAACCCCATAATCAACTACCCCGAGGCGGCCATCCTGGGCGTGGGGAGGATCAGGGACATGCCCTGGGCGCACAAGGGCGAGGTCAAGGTGCGCAAGGTCATGCCCCTGTCCCTGACCTGGGACCACCGCATCATGGACGGGGCGCAGGCCGCCAAGTTCATGGGCGAGCTGCTACGCTACCTGGAGAACCCCGAGCTGATATTGGCCATGCACTAGCGAGAGAAGTTCCAGTCCCGGGAGGCGTAGCGCTGCTCGGCCAGGACCCGGGCGCGGGCGATCTCGTCATCGCGCCAGGACCCCTCGTCCCAGGTGCGCCCCTTGAGGAAGGCGGTCTTCATGGCCTTGAGCGCCTCCTCCCGAGAGGCATGGGAGACCTCCCGCAGGGAGGTGATGCGCTCCTCTGGCGATGCCAGGCGCTTGTCCTGCACCTTCTGCGGAGGGACCTTCAGCAGCTTGAACATGCGCTTCTTGTCCACGCTGAGGAGCAGGGTGCCATGCTGCAGGAAGATGTCCGCCCGCCGCGACTGGGCGCTCCCGGAGATCTTCTTCCCGTCCACCAGGACGTCGTTCACCGGTGCGAACACCCCCTTGACGCCCAGGAGGGCCAGGGCGTCGACGATGCGGCCGCAGACCTCGCGGTAGGCGGCGTTGATGTCCACCGGCACCAGGTCCTCGGGGCAGATCACGCTGTAGGTTACCTCGCCCAGCTGGTCGTGGTACACCGCCCCGCCTCCCGTGCGCCTCCGCACCACGTCCACCCCCAGGCGGACGCAGTTGCGGTAGTCCACCTCCTCGTTCATGCTCTGGAAGGCTCCTATGCTGACCGCGCTGGGCTTCCAGCCGTAGAGGCGGATGGTGGGAGGGCTCGTTCCTTTCTTGACGCCCTCGCACACGGCCTCATCGATGCCCATGTTCATGGCCGCGCTCCAGTACTCGAAGTCGACGAACCTCCATCTCATCCCTTTGCCTCCCAGAGAGCCGCGACCAGGTCCCCGGCCCCGGCACCGATAATGAGGACTTTCCCCTCATCTAACTTTTCCTTCAGGTATCGGAGCGCGCCCTGCCTGTCATCGTAGCG
>JALOTM010000048.1 GCA_025457905.1 Methanomassiliicoccales archaeon | reverse complement strand
TACAAAGGCTACCGTTTCGCCGCCGCGCTCGCCGGAGGATGCTGCTGCCTGTGCGAGGAATGCGTCGGGCCCGGCGGGGAATGCAGGCACCCCTTCGAGGCCAGGCCTTCCATAGAGGCCATGGGCGTGGATGTGGTCGCCACCGCCGAGCAGGCGGGCCTTAAGGTGGAGTTCCCG
Source organism: Methanomassiliicoccales archaeon (assembly GCA_025457905.1). Taxonomy (GTDB): domain Archaea; phylum Thermoplasmatota; class Thermoplasmata; order Methanomassiliicoccales; family UBA472; genus JAJRAN01. Next base: position 6,329 of record JALOTM010000048.1, on the reverse strand, counting down.
GCCCAGGAGAGGGCGGTCTGGACGGGTCTACTTCTGGTCGATTGAACCGCCCCATCGATGGCCGGACCGGGCCCTTTTTATCGACCCTCGGTGTTGTGTGGGCGTGAGCTCCGCAGGAGGCGTACTGGGCATAGTCGGCTGCCCCATACTGGAGGACGAGATCGTCTATGCCATCGACCATGACCCCGATGTGAGGACGGTATACGTGGTCGAGAGCGAGGAGTCCCGCAACCTGGTCCGGAAGCTAGCGCTCCTGGCCCGGTGCCCGAACGTGGAACGTGTCACGCTCGAGGACATGGACGAGGTGGACGAAGGGGCGGGCTTCCGCATCCTGGTCCTCATGAAATCCATGGCCCTGCACGAGGACCCCCAGCGCCTGCGCAAGGAGGTGCTCTCCGCGGTTGAGCAGATCGCCCCTCATTGTAGCTCCATACTCCTCTTCTACGGATTGTGCGGCAACGCCTTCAAGACTCATCCGGGAGAGGGATGCCATGGGGCCGATGTGCACATCCTCTGCGACCAGCAGGGGAGGACGGTGGACGACTGCATCGCGGCCGTGTTGGGTGGGACCGACGGCTACTACAATCTTCTGAGGAGGTATCCGGGCGTGTTCTACCTCACGCCCGCCTGGGCCGAGAACTGGCGCGACCTCATCACCAAGATGGAGATCACCAGGGGGATGGACGGGCAAGGCCTGGACACCCTGAAATGGATGTTCGAGCTAGCCGGGTACCGCAAGGCATTGAAGCTGGACACCGGCCTGGGCGACCGGGGCATCTTCGAGGACAAGGTGGAGGAGTTCGTGAGGACCTTCAACTTCGAGAAGGCCTCCCTGGAGAAGGAGCTCATGACCCTGGACGTGATCGACCGCTCCTATGCACAGGCCAAGGACAGGGCCGTGGGGAACGGGCGGGCGCGTTGAGCCCTCACGTCCCCGAAACGAAGCGGTAGTAGACCACGGTGGTGGGGATCACCAGCATCATGAAGATGCTCACCCCGATGGCCACGGTCATGTAGGTGGCGGCCCATTCCAGGCCGATCAGCGCCCCCTCGACGGCCAACCACGCCACCAGCACCACCATCATGAGCATGCCCCCCGTCCATGACCAGTGCCTCTTGGCAGCATGGCTGAGCCATCCGAGGAACAGCTCCCTGCGGGTCCAGGCCCCGTAGCCAAGCAGCAGGGACCCCAGACCGAAGATGAAGAGCAGGAACAAGCCCACGGGCAGGAAGCTTTGGAACGGGATGCTCTCCCGGATATCATCGCTGAACCCCATGATGGCCCCGGACGGGTCCGCGATCAGCATCGCCCCGGAGACCACGCCCAGTATTCCGAATAGCGCCTCCAGCGCGCACAGGGCCACGACGCTTCCCGGCCTTTTCCCGGAAGGGTACATGCCCGCTTCAACGATAGGCCTATTGTTAAGCTTTCGCCCGAGATGTGGAAAATCAGGGGGGCCCAGTGGGCCTGGGCCCCGTTTTGTCATGATATAATGACGGGCTGAGGCTCAGAGTATCCTCTTACCGGCCTCGTAGGATGCGCTCTGGTTCCAGACCTCCTCTGGTTCCAGGGTCCAGACGCCGTTGGCCTTCAGGCCGAGCCCCTTCAGGACCTCGTTCATCTTGTCGAACAGAGGGCCGGAGGTGACATAGTCCTTGACCTTGGCATGCACCTGGTACGACTTCATCTCCTGGGTCACGAGGACGCTGACCATCTTGCCGGCCTTCTTCGTGGCCTCCAGGTTCTTGCCCGTCTCCTTCATGAGGATGGCGCCGAAGGCGATCATCTCCGGGCTGGGGGCCATGACGCTGCCCACCTGGATGATGTGCGGCGTGCCGTCGCCACGAACGGTCGCGAGCGTCTTTCCTGCCTTGGGGTTGTTGAATGCCTGGAATACCTCGTCTGGCATCTTGACCATGTGAATCCACCTAGGGAGGGAGAGCAGCTCGGAATACATAAATATTCTCAATGCATACTTTTCTATACCATTATGACGGACGAGGCCTTGATGCGCGAGCTCCGCACCCTGCGGGGCGAGCTGGACGAGCTCAACGACCGGATGGTGCGCCTCCGGTATCAGGACTTCAAGGGCGCATTCGTGGAGCAGATGCGCCTGGCCCTGGGGCAGGAGGGGAAGAGGGCCTTCGACTCCTCGCTGGAGAGCCGCCGGGGCTCTTCCGGCTGCGAGATGAAGCGCGGCTGCTTGGCCAAACAGGAGCAGGCGATCTCCGAGGTCATCGGCATGGTGGAGAGGGACGATGTAGAGGGCGCCATCACGCTCATGGATGGTCTGGAGTCCCTGGTCTGCGGGGAAGGCTCTCCCTGCTTGGACCATGACTGCTCAGCCACCACGGTGGAGAGCATTGGCAGGGTGAAGGCCATCCTGGGCGCGTACCGGGGCCTGAGGGACCGCCTGGGGGCCGACCCCCAGGCGCTGGCGGCCCGCGAAGGCCCTACGGAGGCTGCCCGGCCCGAGGCGATGGAGGCGGCGCTCGCCCCCCTCTCCAACGCCTGGAGGCTGAGGATACTCATGATGCTCTCCGGCACCGAACGGTCCATGTCCGAGATAGCCAGGGAGCTGGGCATGCGCACCGGCCATCTGCAGTTCCACATCAAGAAGCTCAGGGAGGCCAGCTACATCGTCCTGGACAGGAAGAGGAGGACCTACTCCCTCACCACGAAGGGCCAGAGGGCGCTTCACGGGGCGGAGCGGCTGGTCTCCGGCCTCTGATCCACCAACGGTGCATCGGCGAGGCCTCACACAAGCTTCAAAGCGTCCTAAGCCTTGCCGATGAGCATGAGCTGCTGCCCCTCACCGCGTGTCGCCAAGGACCATCTGCCCGAGCTGGAGGCCTCGGCCTGGATCAACTCCAAGCCCCTCGGTCCCAAGGACCTCAAGGACAAGGTCGTCCTCGTCTATTTCTTCTCCTTGGGCGAGGAGTGCTCCGAGACCATCCTCAGCCATCTCTCCTACCTATGGACCAGGATGCGAGGCAAGGGCCTGGTCGTACTGGGAGTGCACACGCCCTCCGTGGAGAAGGAGAAGGACCTGGGCTTTGTGAGGGCGGAGGCCGCGCGGCTGGGGATAGAGTTCCCCCTGGCCGTGGACAACGAGTACCGCATATGGAAGAAGTTCCGCAACCAGTTCTACTCGCAGTTCCACTTCGTGGACGCCTGCGGGGTCATAAGGCACACCCGCGCCGGGGAAGGGATCGAGGAGGAGGTGGAGATCGCGGTGGTTCACCTCCTGAACGAGGCGGGGAAGAAGGTGGACCTGGGGCCGGAGATCGACGGTGTGTGCTTCGAGGGCGACTGGTTCGTGGGGGACGGCTATGTGGAGCTGGAGGGCTCCAGCGGGAGGATAGAGCTGCGCTACATCGGGCAGTCGTTGGACCTGGTGATCTCCTCCCCGAGGAAGAGGAGGTTCGAGTTCCTGGTGGACGAAGCCCCTCTGCCCAAGGGCATGGCCGGCAAGGACGTCGTCCTGGAGGGGGGCAAGAGCTACCTGGACATCGGCGAGGAGAGGAAGCTGGAGGTGGTGCGGGACACCCGCCGCGTGATGCGCCAGCTGAGCATGAGTGTTCGGGGCAAGGGCCTGAAACTGATGGGGTTCTGCGTCGAGGAGAGAGAGGACTGAGGTCCTCCGGGTAAGCGGGGCGAGGCCGCACAAGGTTCATCTACGCGCCGATGCCGTAGCAGTGGCATGAACCTCTTCTCCAAGGCCAGGGCGCCGGAGCTCCGCGCTTCGTTCTGGCTCAATTCCAAGCCCCTGTCATGGAAGGAACTGCGCGGCAAGGTGGTCATGGTGGATTTCATGACCTATTCATGCGTGAACTGCGTGAGGACCTTCCCGCATATGCGCTACCTCTGGTCCAAGCTAAAGGAGGAGGGCCTGGTCATCATAGGTGTGCAAACTCCGGAGTTCTCCTTCGAGAAGGAGGAGGGGAACATCCGGGACGCCATCAGGAGGCACGGCTTGGAGTATCCCATCGCCGTGGACAATGACTACGAGATCTGGAACGCCTTTGGCAACAGGTACTGGCCGGCGCAGTACTTCGTGGACCACGAGGGCTACGTCAGGCACTTCCGGGCCGGGGAGGGAGGGGAGCAGGAGATCGAGGAATGGCTCTCCCTGCTGCTCCGGCAGGCCGGTCGGAGGGTGGAGCTCGGGGAGGGGCCTCACGAGGAGGAGGTGGTCCTTCGCGACCCCATCACCCCGGAGACCTATTGCGGCTTCCTGCGCAACACGGGGATGGGCAACCCCGCGGAATGCGACCGGGAGGGGCGCTGCCTCTACCACGACATTGACAAGTCTCACCAGCTTGGCGTCATATACCTCGATGGCCAGTGGAGGCAGACCGAGGAGTACCTGGAGCACGAGGGCGAGGAGAGGGGGCAAATACTGCTCAGGTTCGTGGCCGGGGAGGCCAACTTGGTGATGACCTGCGGTTCGAAGGCGAGGGTCGAGGCGCTCGTCGATGGCCATCCGGTCCCGCAGGCGCTCAGGGGCGAGGACGTGGAGGAGGAGGGCGGGAGGACGTTCATTCACATCGACCGCCAAGACATGTTCCGTATCCTCAAGGAGAAGGGCGGGGCCTCCATGCACACCCTCACCCTGGCCACGACGAGCCCAGGGCTGAGGTGCTACGCCTACACCTTCGGCCCGTGAACAGGCTTATTTGCACCATATCGGCAAGGAGCGAGGAAACCATGACGATGCAGAAGAAGGAGAGGGGAGACATCAAGGGCAGGAAGATGGAGTGGAACGGCCTCATCGGTTACCAGGAAGGGGCCGTGGTCTCCAGGACCCTGATCGACAAGGAGGCGGGCACCGTGACCATCTTCGCCTTCGACGAGGGCCAGGGGCTGAGCGAGCACACCGCGCCGTACGACGCCATGGTCATGGTGACCGACGGCAGGGCCGAGATACTCATCGCCGGAGAGCCGTTCCAACTAGGCCAGGGCGAGATGATCATCATGCCCGCCAACAAGCCCCATGCCCTCAGGGCACTGGAGCCGTTCAAGATGATCCTGGTGATGGTGCGCTCGGGGGACAGGCGGCCGCAGCTGGTCCAAGACCCAGGGTGAAGAATAACTAGCTCTGGAGTAATTATCGGTACATACATCGATTTCGGTAAATATGGTAATTCGAGATGTTACTTAGGAGGCCGCGAGGATAGGTGCTCATAGGCCATTTTGGCCCGGGGAGGACCACCTTGCAAGAGAGGCCGGTTTCGAAGGGATTGGAGGAGGACACCATTGCGAATGACGAGATCGATTTCTACATGGACGCGAAGCGGAGATTGGTACAGGCAAGCCTTAGGTCGGGGCCGCGCCTCAAGAATAAGCCACTTCTCTTTGTGGACCTTGATCGCTACTTCGAAGACCCTGACTCGATGATGGCCTGAGCGTCAAGGCCCTCCAGGAGGGTAGGAGACCCAGGGATCCGCTTTCCTCTCCCAGGATCCGACCCCCTCCTTCCCTTTTTTATAAACGCGGGTTGAAAAGTCTGACGAAACACGAGGTGGTCTTCTTGTGGGGTGAGAAGAGAGAGAATGGCGCCGTCGAACGGGATCGAACCGTTGACCTTGTGATTAACAGTCACACGCTCTACCGACTGAGCTACGACGGCCCGTAGTGGTGCGGAAAACCATCGCCTGGTATTAAGCTTTTGGGGGCGGGGCTCAGACTATGGCAGCGAGCCCCGCAGCTTATTCACGGTCTCGTCCATGGAGGCCAATATGGACTTGAGGTCCTGGAAGAACTGCTGCAGCTTCTCGGTGGTCACGGCCCCTTCCGGGGAGGGCGCGATCAGGCCTTCCTGCTCGAGGATCCTGAGCGAATAGCGGACCTTGTGCTGAGGCACTGCTAGCAGCTCCGAGAGACGGATGATCCCAATCGGCTCGTGCTCCATAATTGCCTTCAGCATCGTGACGTGCCTCTCGAGGAGCTCAATCTCGCTCTCGAGCTTGCCTGTGAGGACGCTCCTACCCTTCACACCATCACCTGCCGTGTCACCTACTGTCTAGTGTCATGGCATACGGCTTATTAAATGCGTTGGGGGGAGCGTGCGGCCCGTCCATGGAATAGGGACGGCCAGGCAAACCGGTGAAGACGGATGCCGGAGGAGAGGCGTCGAAAAACCTTACAGCCTGCGGATGTCGCAGACCCAGTTGTCGTAGAAGGCGTCCCGCTGGTTCTCCAGCACCTCGACCTTGCGCTTGCGCTCCCTGGCCCAGGACTCCACCATCCGAGCCTCGCGCTCCGTTCCGACGGTGACGATGATCTGGTCGGACACGTCCATCATCTCCGAGGAGATGCGCTTCCA
>JALOTM010000047.1 GCA_025457905.1 Methanomassiliicoccales archaeon | reverse complement strand
CCCCGTCGTCGGCGAGTCGCTTCTTGAGGGCGGAATCCAAGGCCCCTACGTCCACCTCCCGGGTGCGCCTCTTCCTGTCCAGTTTGCCCAACAGGCCCCTGCTCTCGATGAAATCATGGAGCTCTATGACCTGATGGCCCCGTCTGGCGAGCTCCTGTCCCACCGTGGTCTTCCCCGTCCCGGGCGTGCCGCTCAAGGCCATCATCGGCCGGCAAGCGGGGGCCGAGGCCATAAAGGATTCCATGCAGGATAGGCGGGAAAGAAAAAATGATCGGGGAGCGGATTCCCCGTGGACCGTTCCCCAAACCGTCCCTTTCGGGATGGATGGTACAGCGGGTGTGCGATTATTTAAAAGGATTTTGAGCATGCTCTACATATCCTTTTATACTACTTTACCGAGCCCTCCAAGCCAGCATCTTATGGGAAGCGGGATCCTAGGGAGTCGTAGAAGGCGAGCCGGACCATGGCGTCGCGGGCTCGCTCACCGACACGGGCACGGAGGTTCGGCGGGGCCTCCGCCCGGAACTCGAAGGGATACCTGACATCCATGAGCCATAGGTTGTCCGGGGGGGCCAGGCCGAACTGCACATCCTTTCCGGTCAAAGCGTCGGAGACATCCTCCTCGCCCATCTTCCCGGAGCCCACCTCCTCCAGCGCGGCCACGATGCGTCGCACCATGTTCCGCAAGAACTCCCTAGCCTCCAGATCTATGACCAGGAAGTCCCCGATGCTCATGACCGAGACCCTGTCCAGTGTCCTCAGGGTGGAGCGCCCGTCCGCCTTGCAGAAGCGGCGGAAGTCGTGCCTCCCTTCGAAGAGCTGGGCGCCGCCGACCACCCTGTCAGGGTCCAATCCCTCGCAGGGCAGGAAGTAGCGGTACCATCGGCCCGATGCCCGGCGCGGCGAGAAGGAGGAGGGCACCTCCGCCCAGGCGTAGAAGTGAACCCTCTCCGAGGCGGAGTTCAGGGCGCGCAGCAGCGACCTCTGCCGGAAGCCGGTGTCGAAGGCCATGACGTTCCCCAGGGCGCTCACGCCGCGGTCCGTCCGGCTGGCGGCCTGGAACCTTCCCGCGACCGGGTCTTCCATGGCCTCGACCTTCTGGAGGGCGCGGATGACCTCGTCCTCCACCGTGGGCACGCCTGGCTGGCGCTGGGAACCATAGAAGTCCCGGCCGTCGTAGGCCAGCTTAACGGCCGCCCTCCAGCTCATGGCATTATGGTTAAGTACAGAGGGGGCATTTAGATTTCGCTCGCATGCCCGACTACCGCATCGTCCTGGTGTCCCCCAAGCACGACGGCAACGTGGGGGCCGTGGTGCGCTCCATGGGCAACTTCGGCCTCACGGACCTCTTCCTGGTCACGCCCTGCGAGATCACCGAGGAGGCCTACAAGAGGGCCAAGCATGCCGGGGACATTCTGAGGGCGGCCAGGACCGTGGACGCCCTGGACCAGGCCCTGGAGGGCTGCGACCACCTCGTGGGCACTAGCGGCATAATCACCCACGGCGAGAAGCACTACGTCCGCATCCCCATCTCCGCCAGGGAGCTGGCCGAGAGGACGCGGGAGAGCGAGGGCCGAATAGCCATCCTCTTCGGGCCGGAGGACACCGGCCTGAGGCAGGAGGACCTGATGCGCTGCGACGTGCTGGTGCACATCCCGGCCAGCGTGGAGTACCCGGTGCTCAACCTGTCGCATGCCGCCTCCATCGTCATGTACGAGATCTTCCAGGCTCAGCCCAGGCATGGCGGGCCCAGGGCCACCAGCGAGATGGAGCGCGAGCGGCTCTTCCAGTTCTTCGACGACCTGCTGGAGGCGGTCGACTATCCCGACTTCCGCAAGGAGCGGACCAAGGTCATGTTCCGGCGCATGATGGGAAGGGCCATCCCCACCAAGTGGGAGTTCCATACCATCATGGGCGTGCTGGGGGACGCCGCTAAGAGGATCAAGAGGCTAGAGAGGGACAACGAGCGGCTCAGACGGTGAAGGCGGTCATGAGCGCTCGCTGGGCCACCGGCACCCTGTCGGTGGTGTCATCGGCCAGCTCGGCGATGCCCGTGACCACGGCGATGAGCCGGATTGAGCCCTCGAACCTCTCATCCATCCTGGCCCCGAAGATGACCTTGGCGTCCGGGTCCAGGTTGGAGGTCAATGCGTTCATGACCTTGTTGAGGCGCTTCAGGGTGAGATTGCTTCCACCGGTCACATGGACCAGCGCGCCCGTGGCCCCTCCGATGGGTATGTCCAAAAGGGGGTTGCTGAGGGCGTCCTTCACCACGCCTTCGGGGTCCGCGTTCTCCCCGTACAGCACGGTGGACACGCCCCCCTGACGGACGATGGTCTTCAGGTCCGCGAAGTCAAGGTTGATGAGCGAGTTCTCGGTGATCGCCTCCACGGTGCCCTTGACCATCTCGGAGATCAGCTCGTCCATGATGGAGAGCGCCTGATGGAAGGGAAGGTTGGAGACCATGTCCAGTAGGCGGTTGTTGTCCAGCACGAGACAGGTGTCGGAGGTGCTACGCAGGGAGCGCAGCCCACGGACCGCCACCTTGTTTCGGGAGCCTTCCATGTCGAAGGGCATGGTGGCGATGGAGACGACCATGGAGCCGCAGCGCTTGGCTATGTCGGCCACGATGGGGGCCGCCCCCGTTCCCGTACCTCCTCCCAGGCCTACGGTCACGAACGTCAGCGCCGCCCCCTGTAGGAGCTTGGATATCTCCGGGGCGGCGTTCTCGGCGCAGATGCGCCCTATCTCCGGGTCAGCACCGGTCCCGTTCCCGTTGGTTATGCCCTGGCCGATGAGCAGGCGGCGATGGGCCTTGATCCTGGCCAGATGGGGACGGTCGGTGTTGATGGCGATGGTGTCCACTCCATGGAGCCCGATCTCGTTCATCCGGTCGACGGAGTTGCAGCCTCCGCCGCCGCAGCCGACTATGACTATGCGCGGCTTACCTGCGCTAGCCAGGTCTTCGTCGGTGACGTATTCCCATCCCACTTGAACACCCCATCCCGCGTTCAAGGATCGCCTACTTCATCTCCTCCATGGCGCGGTTCAGGCGCTTTCGCACGTATTCCCGTACCGCGTTGCGGATAGCGTCATCTATGGACACCGAATCCCCCTCCTGGACAAGGGCCTCCAGCTCCACCACGTTCCCCTTGGGGAGCTCGACCGTTATCCTCTCGATGTACTCGGGGGTGAAGTGCTTCTCCACGAAGGAATCCAGGGCAGCCCTTATGGCATCGGAGATGGTCGGGAACTTGCCCTTGTCCACCAGCTCCTGGAGGGCCGTCAGCTTGTCCGCTGGAATCCTGACCGTGATCCTTTCGGTATCGCCCATGGCACAACTCCGCGCGCGCTATGTCCGACCGTTGTCGGACGATTCCTCAGTATTCGCATGAGGATTATATATAGATTGGTAGCTGGAAATCGAGGCCATCCGCGGACTGCGACGCATGCCCTGAGCACCGGCTAGGGTGGAGGTTTTAAGGCAGCCCGCCGATAATGCGAGGGACCGTTATGCCTCGAACGCCCATCCTCGACGACCACGTGCACCTTCATCCCGACGGCCGCAACGTGGAGGCGGTGAAGGACTTCGGGAGGGAGGGCGGGACGCATCTCATCCTCTCCCATCTGCCCTACGAGAGCGTGCCAATAGTCCGGGCCGAGGACTTCATGGAGTCATACCGCATCACCCTCCGGCTGGCCGAGAGATGCCGGCGCGAGACGGAGGTGGGGGTGGACGTGACCGTCGGCCCCTATCCCGTGATCCTGCTCAGCCTGGCGGAGAGGAACGGCCTGGAGGGAGGGGTGGAGATAATGAGGAAGGGCATGGAGGCGGCTCAGAAGCTGGTCCTCGAAGGCCTGGCCGTTGGCATCGGGGAGATCGGAAGGCCGCACTTCCCCGTGCCTTCGGAGGTCCTCGAGGCCTCCAATGAGATCATGAGCTACGGGATGCAGCTGGCCAAGGAGGCCTCGTGCCCGGTGGTGCTGCATACGGAGAGCGCCACGCCCGAGAGCATGCGCGAGATCGCTCTGATGGCGGACAGGGTGGGCCTGCCACGTGGCAAGGTCGTGAAGCACTATTGCCCGCCATTGGTGACCGATGAGGAGAGCTCGGGGCTGTTCCCCTCGGTGCTAGCCAGTCGCACGGCGGTCACGGAGGCCCTCTCCAAGGGTACGCGCTTCCTCATGGAGACGGATTTCCTTGATGACCCCAGCCGCCCAGGAGCCGTCATGGCCATTACCACCGTGCCCAAGCGCACCAAGGCCTTCCTCAGCTCAGGTAGGATGAGCGAGTCCCAGGCCTACGCCATCCATCAGGAGAACCCGCGCCAGGTGTACGGGATCGAGACAGGGCCATGATCAGCCCTTGATCAGGAACTTGGAGAACTCGCCCTTGCACTCGCCCCACTTGACATCCACCTTGTCGATCCTGGCCCGGGGATGCTCCTCGCGGAGCCTCCGAACCACTTCCTCGATGTTGTGCTGGTCGCCCTCGAAGCAGGCCTGGACCGAGCCGTCGGAGAGGTTCCTCACCCAGCCAGTCACCCTCTCTTGGTTGGCGAAGCGCCGGGTGTAGTCGCGGAAGTGCACGCCTTGCACGATGCCCGTGAACCTCACCTCCGCCCGCACCTTCATCGTGGCTTCATGGTATTACGAAATTAATCAAATTTGCTTCGATACAGCCTAACGGCAGACAAAACGTCCGACATTTCAAAAAGACTTATATACTGTGATACCATATTTATCCCTGACCAGAGGGGATAGCACTGCTGGTCAGGACCGGGACCGGTCCGGGGATGGATGGGATCATGAAATCATTGGTGGAAGAAGCGCTGGCTAGGACAAGCGGGATGGGGGCTCCGGCCCCGGCCCAGAGCTTTGCGCCGCCCGCGCCGCCGGAATCGACCGGTGACACGGCTGACGCAGAGTTGCTAGACATCCTGCAGAAGCTCAAGACGAACGTCAAGATCATCGGCTGCGGCGGGGGTGGATGCAATACCATCGCCCGCATATGCCAGGAAGGCATCATCGGGGCAGAGCTTTACGCCGCCAACACCGATGCGCAGCATCTCCTGACCATAAGGGTCCCGCACAAGGTACTCCTAGGACGCCGCTCGACCAGGGGTCTGGGGGCTGGAGCCCTCCCCCAGGTGGGCGAGCAGGCGGCCCGTGAGGCCGAGGAGGACTTGAAGAAGATAGTGTCCGACGCGCACCTGGTCTTCGTGACCGCTGGCATGGGCGGCGGCACCGGCACCGGCTCCGCGGCGGTGATCTCCCAGCTCTCCAAGGAGGCGGGGGCCCTGGCCGTGGCGGTGGTCACCACCCCGTTCCGGGGAGAGGGCAAGGCCCGCATGGAGAACGCGGAGTGGGGCCTGGAGCGCCTCAGGAACGTGGCCGACACGGTCATCGTCATCCCCAACGACAAGTTGCTGGAGCTCGCGCCCCGGCTGCCCCTTAACCAGGCGTTCAAGGTGGCGGACGAGGTCCTTATGCGGGCCATCAAGGGCATCACCGAGCTCATCACCAAGCCCGGACTGGTCAACCTGGACTTCAACGATGTCAAGACCATCATGAAGGGCGCGGGCGTGGCCATGATCGGCCTGGGCGAGAGCGACGGGCATGCCGAGGACAGGGCCATGGAGGCCATCGAGACGGCCCTCAACTCCCCGTTGCTGGAGGTCGACATCTCCGGGGCCAACGGGGTGCTGGTCAACGTCATCGGAGGCCCAGACATGACCATTGCCGACGCCCAGAAGGTGGCGGAGGAGGTACAGAAGCGTGTCAGCCCCACGGCGCGCATAATCTGGGGCGCGGCCATCGACCCGGCGCTGGAGCACAAGATCCGCGTCATGGTCATCGTGGCCGGGGTGCAGTCCAGGCAGATCATAGGACGTCAGACGGACTTCACCCGCCTCAAGGACGCGGACGTGGACTTCATCCGCTGATACTGGAACGGTCCCCCGATCGCCCCTACCATGGGGCGACCGGTCATCCCGTCCCCCTCTGCGCCTTGACCTCTCTTGGAGGACTCTGGCGCATAGAAATCTTTTAAATCGAATTTGCATATAAGCCTTGAGGAGCGGGGCTTGTCAGCCACGTTCTTCACATTCGCCCAGGAGGATTGTCAATGAAGTCGTTCATCAGCGACGCCCTTTCGCGTGCAGGACCCGCAGCCGCACCGGCCCCAGCGCCGGCCCCGTCGTTCCAGTCGTTCTCTGAGCAGGACGAGGAGCTGGAGCGCATACTAGCCAGCCTGAAGACCAACATCAAGATAGTGGGCTGCGGTGGCGGCGGCACCAACACCATCGACCGCATGACCGAGGTAGGTATCACCGGAGCGGAGCTGTACGCGTGCAACACCGATGCCCAGCACCTGCTCGCTATCCGAGCGCCGCACAAGATACTCCTGGGACGTAGGTCCACCCGGGGGCTTGGCGCAGGGGCCCTTCCGCAGGTCGGCGAGGAGGCCGCCAGGGAGGCCGAGGCGGAGCTGAAGAAGGCGCTGCAGGGAGCGGACATAGTGTTCATCACCGCCGGCCTGGGAGGCGGGACGGGGACCGGGTCCGCACC
>JALOTM010000237.1 GCA_025457905.1 Methanomassiliicoccales archaeon | reverse complement strand
CCGTGGGATTAGGCATGGCGTATTAGTACCTTTCCGGGATCGCCAGGACAGGGGTGAACGGATGGTGCTGGCAGATATGGAGGGGGAGCACGGCTGAAGGAGGAGAGAAAGGAAAAATGGATGGGTGGAAGAGGTTTGCCTTCACTCGAAGAGCCAGGCGTCGACGCTGCGCTTCCAGTCCACCAGCTCGTACTCGTTGAAGAAGAGCTGGATCTCGCGCTTGGCGCTCTCCACCGAATCCGAGCCGTGCACGAGGTTGCGGCCGGTCTGCTGCGCGAAGTCGCCGCGGATGGTGCCCAGGGGCGCGTCCTGGGGGTTGGTCTTGCCCATCAGCGCCCGCACGGACGCCACCGCGTTCTCGCCCTCCCAGACCATGCACAGCACCGGGCCGGAGGTGATGTACTCGATGAGCCCGGGGAAGAAGCTCTTCCCCCTGTGCTCGCCGTAGTGGCGCTCCGCCAGCTCCTTGGGTATGCGCATGAACTTCATGGCCACGGGCTTGAGGCCCTTGCGCTCCAGGCGCTGGACCAGCTCGCCCATCAGCCCTCGCTGCACGGCGTCCGGCTTGAGCATCACGTAGGTGCGCTCGATCATCGCCATCACTCTTTCTTGGCCTTGGCCTTCTTGGCCTTGGGCTTCTCCGCCTCGGGTGCCTGCTCGGGCTTCGGCTCCTCGACCTTGGGGGCCTCGACCGGCTCAGGCTTCGGCTCCTCCTTGGGGGCCTCCGGCTCCGCGGGCGCCTCGGTGTACTTCGGCTGCGCGTCGTAGGCGGCCTTCTTCGCGGCGCGGGCCCTCTTGGAGGCGCCGGCCTCGGGGGCGTGCATGCGCACCTCCTTCTCCCTGGCATAGGCCCGGGTCCAGGTGACGGTGCGAGGCACGCGGCTCATGTCGATCATGTTCTTGGAGCACTTGTTGGTGCAGAACAGGTACACGGTCCCGTCCTTCTTGACGTACATCTTCCCCGTCCCCGGCTCCATCTCCTTGCCGCAGAACGAGCAGACTCTAAGCTCGACCATGGTGAATCTCCTCCTCCAAAGCGCTCAGCGGAGGGCCAGTTTCCTGGCCTCGCGGGAGGTCTCCCTCAGCATGAGGATGTCGCCCATGCGCATGGGTCCCATGACGTTGCGCGTGATGATGCGCCCCTTGTCGCGGCCCTCGAGCACACGGACCTTCACCTGGGTGGCCTCTCCGGTCATCCCGGTGCGGCCGATGATCTCGACCACCTCGCAGGGTATGCTGTCGTCTCCCTCAGCCATTTTCACACCCGCTCTACTTCTTCAGCTTCCTGACCTGCTCGGCCAAGGAGTCGATCAGGGGCTTGGCCTTGCCGGCCTCCACGACCGCCACGGACGCGGTGGGCTTGGAAAGCCCGCAGGCGTTGCCCAGCTCCGCCTTGGACGCCACGTAGGCGTAGGGGATGTTCCTCTCCTCGCAGAGGAGGGGCATATGCGCCAGGATCTCTGGCGGCTGCACGTCCTCGGCCATGACCACGAATGAGGTCTCGCCGCGCTCGATGAGCTTGGTGACCTCGTTGGTCCCCTTCTTCACGCGGCCGGTGTCCCGGGCGGTCTCGATGATCTCGTAAGCCTTATCCTGTAGCTCCTTCGGCATTTCGAAGCGCACGAATATTGCCTTTTTCGGCATTTCGAAGCGCACGAATATTGCCTTTGCCAAATCCATACCTCCTTCGGATGTTCGATGAACATCTTCATCATTCATCGGCTCTGAAGAGCAAGCGCACCAAAGATATGGTCGTATAAAAGGTTTATCGAGCCACCGGGATCCCTATAATCCAGCCTCCAGGGGTCAATAGGCTACATCCATGGACGGGATCAAAATCCGATTCGGATTCTAGGACAAGGCCACGAACTCCTGCTGCGCCACCGGCGCCTGGCCCTCCGACTTCCCCAGCGAGGCGGACTCACGGATCATGGTGTTGGTCTTCTCCAGCGTGGCCATGGCTATCCTCTTGGTGGCGGAGCTGCCCAAGGCCAAAGCCTTGTCCGTGAGCGCCAGGGAGTCGCCCTCGTCCCTCACCAGCCCGAGGAACCGCATCAGGTAGACGTAACGAGTGATCCTGGAGTCCTCCTCGGCCAGCTCCCTGGCCTCGGCCTTGGATATCCTCCCGCGGTACAGGCAGCGGGCGAAGCTGCCGGTGGCGTGCGCGCGCATCGGCGAGTGGGCGTACAGCGGCAGGAAGCCCTCCTCCAGCCGCCCCAGGTAGTCGAAGACGTTGCTGGTGTTGAGCGTGAGGCTGTTGCCCAGCATGCCCCAGGCCCGGGGCCCGATGCCGATGAACTGCGAGTGCTCGTACGGCCCCTCGTAGGCCTCCGGCCGCTTGGAGAAGGACCAGATGGCCCGCATCCTGTAGCCATGGGGGCGCAGCGAGTCCAGTATCTGCTGGTACTGCTCCCTCTCCCGGGCGGGGTCCTGCAGGGGCGCATCGCCCTGGGAGGGGGACTCGCGCCTGACCTTCTTGGTCATCTGCGTGTACTCCAGCAGCATCAGCGGGTAGGTGGAGATACCGTGCACGCCCAGGTCGGCGGCGGTCTCCAGGTCCTTGGCCAACGACTCCTTGGTCTGGCCGGGCATGGAGAACATGAGGTCTATGTTGACGTAATCGAACCCGGAGGACATGACCTGGCGAAGGGTTTCCACCATCCTCTCCCTGGTGATGTTGCGGCCCAGCTGCTTCCTCAGCACCGCCTCGTCGAAGGTCTGCACCCCGATGCTGATCTGCGAGATGCCTGCGTCCCTGAGGTTCTCCATCACCTCGGGGGTGAGGTCCGCGGGCGAGGCCTCCATGGCTATGGTCGGAGGCCTGTTGAACTGCTCCTTTACGAGGTCCGACAACACCGCCAGCCTGTCATGCATCAGCGAGGGCGTCCCCCCGGAGATGTACAGCCTCTCGATCGCCGGCCTCCTCAGGTACCCGGCCCACAGCCGCAGCTCCTCCTGGACGGCGGCGAGGAAGATGTCCGCCTGCCTCTCGTCGTACGACTGCCCGGGCAGGGCGCAGTAGGTGCACTTGAAGGCGCAGAAGGGGATGCGGACGTTGATGGCCGTCCTGGTGACCGATTCGGGGATGACGTCCTCTATGCGGGCGACCTTCTCGAAGGAGACGCTGTCCGCGACGCGCTGGGCGAGCTTGCTGACGTAGCGGGAGGTTATGTCCAAGGGCGATCGAGCTCCTTTCCGGGGTATGCTTTCATCAGTATTTAGATTGAGGAAGCTACCGGGAAAGAGGAAGCTCAGGGCCCATGATCCCTTCGCGAGGAGCCCAGAGCATCATGTCCAGCGCCTGCGCAGCGTGAAGACGAGCAGGGGGATGAGGGTCCCCAGTACGATAGCGACAGAGATGAATACCGACTGGATGAGATTATAGATCAGGGAGGAGACGTCGGCGGGGGGGAGCGCTGTCCCGAGGGTGATCACCTGCCACATTCCCTGCAACGTGAGGGCATAGTAGTATCCAGGCACGAACTGCACGCTAGCGGAGATGAGCACCACCGCCACGGGGA
>JALOTM010000046.1 GCA_025457905.1 Methanomassiliicoccales archaeon | reverse complement strand
GAATTTGAAAAAGGCCGGTCCTCGCCCAAGGTCGTTCCAGATGATCGGAGCCGGGCCCTCCGAGGTAGCAAAGGTCATATACAAGTAACCTAGTCTCAAAAAACCTGCTCGGTGTAAAGACACATGAGGACCGCGGTCATCGCCATCGGAGGCAATGCCATCATCAAGGCGGGTGAAGAGGCCACCTACCAAAACCAGATGCGCAACCTTGGGGAGACCTGTGCACATCTGGCGCGCATGATCTCCGCGGGTTACGACATCGTCCTCACCCATGGCAACGGCCCACAGGTCGGCAACATCCTGATCCAGAACGACATGGCCCGCAGGAAGGTGCCCTCCATGCCCTTGGACGTGTGCGTCGCCGAGTCCCAAGGCCAGCTGGGGTACATGATACAGCAGGCCTTGACCGAGGCCCTTACCAAATCAGGCGTGCGCAAGGTCGTGACCTGTGTGCTCACCCGGGTGGTCGTGGACCAGGACGACCCCGCCTTCGAGCAGCCCACCAAGCCCGTGGGCCCTTACTATGACCAAGACGAGAAGGAGGAGCTGAAGCGGACGCATGGCTGGGAGTTCATGCTCGACAAGAAGCGGGGCGGATACCGGCGCGTCGTGCCCTCGCCCCGGCCGACCAGGATTGTGGAGTGCGGAGGCATCCGCCGGCTGGTGTTCGGAGGGCAGAACCAGACCGAGGTCGTGGTGGCCTCCGGAGGGGGAGGCATCCCGGTGATCGAGAGGGACGGCCACTACCAGGGCGTGGAGGCAGTGGTGGACAAGGACCTGGCCGCGGCGGTGCTGGCTGTTGGGATCCAGGAGAGGCTCTTCATCATGCTCACGGACGTGGACGCCGCCTATCTTGACTTCGGTGGCAGGAATCCCCGACCACTGGGCCAGGTTGGCGTGGAGGAGATGCAGGCCCATCTCGACCAGGGGCAGTTCGCCCCCGGCAGCATGGGGCCGAAGGTGGAGGCCGCGCTATACTTCCTGAAGAACGGAGGGGAGAGAGCAATCATCACCTCTACCGATAGGATCGAGCAAGCCCTGGAGGGCAGGGCCGGCACTCAGATAGTCAGGTAGGTGCGACGAAGTGACCTCCCCCCTGGAAGAGCAGATCAAGGCCCTCGAGGACGAGATCCTCAAGACGCAGAAGAACAAGAATACCGAATATCACATCGGCAAGCTCAAGGCCAAGATCGCCAGGCTCAAGGAGGAGCAGGAGAAGAGGCGGTCCAGCGGGGGCAGGTCCGGAGCCACCTACGCAGTGAAGAAATCCGGCAACGCTACCGTGGCCCTGGTGGGCTTTCCCTCCGTGGGCAAGTCCACCATCCTTAACAAGCTCACCGATGCCAGGAGCGAGGTGGGGGCCTACGATTTCACCACGCTGGACGTCGTCCCAGGGGTCATGGAGTACAAGTTCGCCAAGGTCCAGATACTCGACCTTCCAGGTCTCATCAAGGACGCCTCCAAGGGGAAGGGGAGGGGGCGCGAGGTGCTGTCCGTGGTCAGGTCGGCGGACCTCATCCTCTTCATCATCGACGCCTACGACACCAACATCCAGGTGCTGATCAGGGAACTGGAGCAGGTTGGCATTCGCATCAACACCCATCCTGCGGACGTGGTGATCACCCGCACCGAGATAGGAGGCGTGGAGGTGCGCTCGACGGTGCAGATGACCAAGATGGACGCGGAGATGGCCCGCAGCATCGTGGCCGAGTACGGTTACATCAACGGCGACGTGGTGGTCCGCGAGGACGTGGACGTGGACCAGCTCATCGACGTCCTGGCCGGCAACCGGGTGTACGCAAAGGCCATGGTGGTCGTGAACAAGATCGACCTGGTCCGCGACAAGGACTACATGAAGGGGTTGAAGCACAAGTTCCACGGCTACGACCTGGTCTTCATCTCCGCTGAGAAGAACGTGGGCATCCCTGAGCTCAAGGAGGCCATATACCGCAACCTGGACCTCATCAGCGTATACCTCAAGCCACAGGGCAAGGAGGCGGACATGAATGTGCCCCTTATCGTCAGGAACGGGGCCTCGGTCGGGGACGTGTGCGACACCCTGCACCGCTCCATCCGCAACAACTTCCGCTACGCGGTGATCTGGGGCAAGAGCGCGAAGTTCCCCGGGCAGACGGTGGGCATGGACCACGTGCTGATGGACGGAGACGTGCTCAGCATCATAAAGAAGCGCGGCGGCTGAGGGCAAGGATTATTTTCGTTCCTCGCCATAGTGCGGCCTGGTGGATAAAATGGCCGAGAGCAGGCGCTTCAAGGGCAGGTCCACGACGGCAGTGCATTCGGGAGAGCCCTCCCCCAGCCGCGGGGAGGCGGTCACGCCGATCTTCCAGACCTCCACGTTCTACTTCCCCACCGAGGACCCCTCCACATGGGAGGGCAAGGTCCCGGAGGGCTCTTACATCTATACCCGCTGGGGCAACCCCACCATCCGCGCGGCCGAGGACAAGCTCGCCGCCTTGGAGGGCTCGGAGAGGGGCCTGCTCTTCAGCTCGGGGATGGCTGCCATCACCTCGGCCATCCTGTCCTTCGTGGGCAAGGGCGACCACATCGTATCGGTGGAGGACATATACGGTGGGACGTTCTCCTTCCTTCGCTCCGAGCTGCCCAGGATGGGCGTGGAGGTCACCTTCGTGGACTCCACCGACACCGGTGCCATGGAACGGGCCATCAGGCCCAACACCAAGCTCCTCTACCTGGAGTCGCCCACCAATCCGCTCCTGAAGCTGGTGGACATCCGGGCGGCGGCAAGGGTCGCGAGGGCCAAGGGGATCAAGAGCCTGATCGACTCCACCTTCGCCACGCCCATCAACCAGCGACCGATCGATCTGGGCGTGGACCTGGTGGCGCACTCCTGCACCAAGTACCTGAACGGGCACTCGGACCTCATCGCCGGGGCCGTCCTGGGCGGCAAGGAGGACATCGAGGCCATCTCCAAGCGGAGGATATTGTTCGGCGGGTCCATGGACCCCCTGGGCGCCTTCCTCCTCATCCGGGGCCTCAAGACCCTGGCGGTCAGGATGGAGCGCCACAACCTCAACGGGCTCCGGCTGGCTGGCTTCCTGGAGTCGCACCGGGGCGTGGAGCGCGTGCACTACCCAGGCCTCTCCAGCCATCCGCAGCACTCCCTGGCGGAATCGCAGATGTCCGGCTTCGGTGGCATGGTCAGCTTCGAGGTGCGCGGCGGCAGGAGGGCGGCGGAGAGGGCGTTGCGCTCGTTCCAGGTGGTAAAGAGGGCCACCAGCCTGGGAGGCGTCGACTCCCTGGCCAGCATGCCTCTGAACTCCTCGCATTCCTCATTATCGCCTCAGGAGCGGGAGCGGCTCGGCATCCATGACCAGCTGATAAGGCTGTCAGCGGGCATCGAGGACGCCGAGGACCTGGAGGACGACCTGGACCAGGCGCTCTCCTAGGATAGGATAAGTATACAATCGTGAATGGGCATACCTCGGCCATGACGCCCAGGGAGAGGTTCCTTTCCGCCCTAGAGCTGAGGGTCGTCGACCATCCGCCAGTCTTCTATCAGCACCTGGGGGCCTCGAGCCATCTCCAGGGGCCGGCCGGGACCTCGGTCATGGAGGCGTTCTCCGATCCTGGAAAGTACGCCCTCCTGGTCATGGAGTCCCACAAGAGGTTCGGCTATGACAACGTGATGATGGGGTGGGGCGACCTGCTCACGGAGGCACGCGCGCATGGCCTGAGATGGAAGTTCACCGACCCACGCTTCTACCCTCGGCCTGACGTTTATCTGCCGGTCTCCAAGGCGGGGGAGATCACTCCCGTCGATCCCATGGGCGACCCCTTCTGGTCGGTGCCCCTGAAGGCAGCCAGTTCGGTCATCCAAGAGATCGGCGGAAAGGTGGCCGTGGTGGGATCCTGCAGCTCGCCAACCTGGATCGCCAGCGAGACCATCGGCTTTGAGAACCTGATGATGGCCTACTTCCAGCAACCCGACCTGGTCCACAGCATGCTGCGCACCCTCACGCAGTCGTGCAAGGCCTATGGGGAGCGCGCCAGCGAGGCCGGAATGGAGGTGGTGTTCGTTGACGACAGCGGAGGGGGGAGGGAGATGGTGTCCTTGGACATGTACCGCACCTTCGACGCCGCCTACCTGAAGGAGGCCATGGGCCACTGGAGCAGGCTGGGGGTGAGGACCATCATCCACAATGATTCCGCAGAGCCGTTCTACGAGGCCCAGGCCGAGCTCGGTCCGAGCGCGCTGCACGTGCACCTGCAGGCCGTCGACACCGCCAAGCTCTTCGAGGCGACGAGGGGCAGGCTGTGCGTCATGGCCGGGATAGACCACATGACCCTGCTCTACAAGAAGACCCCGCATGAGGTGGATGCCGAGGTGAGGCGCGTGATGGGGATTTGGGGGGACTCTCCCGGGCTGATGATTGCACCCGGCTGCGAGCTCCCGTACAAGACGCCACTGGAGAACGTCATCATGCTAAGGGAGTCCGCAGCGTCGTTCGGACGGGCCTAGGTCGCAGCATCCCCCCGAGCACTGGCGCTCGGCCCGGAGAAAATATCTGGCAAAATCGGAGCGGCCGCCTTCCATCCCGGCAAAGCTTAATTAAACACATAATATTGCTCATCACATGATTCAGCGCCCTAGGGGGACCAGGGACTTCCCTCCCGAGGAGATGGAGAAGCGCCGCTTCCTTGAATCCAGGTTCCGGCGCGAGGCGGAGCTGTACGGCTTCAGAGAGATCGCCACGCCTATCTTCGAGAACACCGAGCTGTTCACCCTCAAGTCGGGCCCCAACATCCTGGATGAGATCTACTCCTTCGAGGACAAGGGCGGCCGTCAGATAGCGCTGAGGCCGGAGCTGACCGCCCCCACCATGCGCTTCTTCGTCAACGACCTCACCAACTACCCCCGGCCCCTCAAGGTCTTCTACTTCGGTCAGTGTTTCCGGTACGAGAGGCCGCAGAGCGGCCGTTACCGAGAGTTCTTCCAGTTCGGGGCCGAGCTGATCGGAGCCCCCAACCCGGAGTCCGATGCCGAGGTCATAGGCCTGGCGGCCCAAATGGTAAGCGGGAGCGGGCTTGGCGCCTACAACATACGCCTCGGCCACATCGGGGTCCTGAGGGACAAGTTGAGGGAGGCAGGCGTCCCAACGGAATCCATGCCCCCGATCCTCCAGAAGCTGGACAAGAAGCTCTACGATGAGGCCAGGCCGCTCATGTCGAAGGCCGGGATGTCCCTGGCGTCCATGGAGGACGTGATCGGGACCACAGGCATCGTCGGCCCGCCCAGCGTGCTCGACGATTACCCTGGGGAGGCCAGCGACTACCTCAAGGAGGTGCTCTCGATCCTGGCCGACTACGGGACCGTCAACGTCCAGGTGGACCTGGGAGTGGTCCGCGGCCTGGATTATTACACGGGCATAGTGTTCGAGATGGACGCTCCCTGCCTTGGCGCTGAGAAGCAGATATGTGGTGGCGGTTCCTACTCCCTCACCGAGCTCTTCGGAGGGGAGAAGGTGTTCTCCACTGGGTTCGCCATCGGCTTCGACCGCACCCTCCTGGCCCTGGAGAGGGAGGGCCTCACTCCGCCACCCCGGAAGCTCGATGCCTATGTGGTCCCGACCTCCGACGCCATGAGGCGTCAGGCGTACGTCGTCGTGGCCCAGCTGCGCAAGGCCGGGATATCCGCGGACGTGGACCTGATGCGACGAAGCGTTGGCAAGAACCTGAAGTACGCCGACTCGATCGGTGCCAAGAAGGTGGTGATCGTCGGCGAGAAGGAGGCCGCTCAGGCCTCGGTCACGCTGCGCGACCTAGGGAGCGGCAAACAGGAGCTGGTGCCGCTAGATGGCATCGTCGCTGCTCTGAAGTGATAGGGGTGCGGTGTCCTTAGTCGATGTGGTGGGGAAAACTAGGTCACTGATAGGCTCAGGAGGAGAGTTGAGCCACCGACCTCGGACACCTATGTCTCATGTTTGGACTTCTCACTATATTAACCTATACTTTTGAATCTTCGTAGCGGATAATGAGAAAGGCCTGCTCCTGGGGCCAGCATGCCCTGTTCCACCTCAGCGCTCGACCTCGAAGAAGATGCGCATGAGGACGCGGTATTCCTTTATCCTCCCGTTCTCCACACGGCAGTCCATCTCCTCCACCCTTGCGGAGGATATGTTCCTCACCGTCTGCGCCGCCACCTGGATGGCGTTGTCAGCCGCCCGTGAGAATCCCTGCTCGCTCATTCCCACTATCTCGATCACTTTCTGGACCATTGCCCTCGCCTGGTGGAAAATGGATAGGGCGGCCTATTAATGATTCGGTCCCTCAGCGGCGCAACCTGCGCGCGAACTCCATGGTATCCAGCTCCTGGTTGACCAGCAGGTCCGCCCGTTGGATCATGGGATGCTCGCGGTGGGAGTGCCGCACGGTCGCGCTCCGAAAGGAGGACATGCGCCTATGCGCCTCCTCGGCCAGCGGCTGCAGGTTCGCGGCCTTGATACGATACTGACCATTGACCTGTTTCACCATCAGCTCGCTGTCCGAGGTGATCTCCACCTCCTCAGCGCCCATGGCTTCGGCCTCCTTGAGCGCAGCCAGCAAGCCTTGGTACTCGGCCTCGTTGTTGGTACCCTCCCCCAGGTACCTGGCGAGCTCCTTGAGCCTCCGGCCGTCCTCGGAGCAGAGCACGATGGCATACGCCGAGGGCCCAGGGTTGCCCCTCGACCCGGCATCCGTGAATATCTTTA
>JALOTM010000045.1 GCA_025457905.1 Methanomassiliicoccales archaeon | reverse complement strand
AGGCGACGGTCCAGAAGATGGTGGACTTGTTGCGGTAGAAGGTCTTGACCTCCCCTTTGATGGCCACAAGGATGCGGTTGGCCATCTAGGCCACCCCCTTCTTCTTCTTGGCCCCGAACAACCCTTTCTTCGGTGCGGCGGGTTCGGAGAGGCCTTCCTCGTGGAGCTTCTTCCCCGTAAGTTTGAGGAAGACATCCTCCAGAGTAGGTCTAGTGACCTGGATCTGCTCATAGTTGCCCCCGGACCGGTCCAACGTATAGATTATCTCAGGGAGGGAGGCCTTGTTCTCCAGTTTGATGATGAGCTCGCCGTCCTTGCGCTCGAGCCCGGGCCATTGCTGCTGCAGCGCAAGGCTGCAGGTGGAGTCGCAGTTGGAGATGATGCACCTGCTTCCGGTGCCATGCTCTTCGATTATCTCGCGAGGGGTCCCCAATGCCAGGAACTTGCCGTGGTCGATGATGCCCACGCGGTCGGAGAGCACCTCCGCCTCCTCCATATAATGAGTGGTGAGGATCACGGTCTTCCCCTTGGCCTTAAGTCCCTGAACGACCCCCCACACGTCGCGACGGGCCTTGGGGTCCAGGCCGGTGGTCGGCTCGTCCAGGAAGATGATGTCAGGGTCGTTGACCATGGAGATGGCCACGCCCACGCGCTGCTTGAGGCCTCCGGAGAGCTTCTTGAACCAGACGTCCCTCTTCTCGCCCAGGTCCACCGCCTTGATGAGCTCCTCGGATGACAGGCTCCTGTCGAACATCCCCCCGAAGTACTCGATGTTCTCCTTGACGGTGAGGAAGTCGAAAGCGTTGAAGTCCTGGGGGAGGACCCCGATGCGGCGCTTGATCTTCAACGTCTCCTTGTTGACGTCCATTCCCAGGATCCTGACCTCCCCTGAGGTCAAGGACCGGAGGCACTCCATAATCTCCACGGTGGTGGTCTTGCCAGCCCCGTTCGGCCCCAGCAAGGAGAACACCTCGCCCTTCATCACGTCGAAGTCGATTCCGTCAACCGCCGTGAATGAGCCGTAACGCTTCACCAGCTTGTGAACCTCGATGACCTTTTCCGCCATAAACGTAACCGTCGATGCAATAAAATGTTGATATTTGAATCTTTCAGGACCATCTGGATACAATCCCCTGAATTTGCCTGCACCTATCCGCTGATCATGCCAGCGCGGACCAGACTAGGGCCACCCATAACACGCCTCCTAGAAAGGTGTTGACATAAGGTAATAGCCAATATGCGCGGTTGATGTCCAGGGAGGGTAACAGCAGCAGTGCGATCGGGAAGGAGGGATAGACCAAGGCCAGGAGCGAGAGCGGATGGCCTCCTGAAAGGTAGAAGGCTATGATCGCCAGGACGCTCCACCAGAAGGCACACAGCACCAGGGACGCCCTGCTTCCCAGGAGGACGGCGCCGGTACGGATGCCCGCGGCCCGATCGTACTCGATGTCCGGGATGGCCGAGAACAGGTGCATCGCATACACGTGCGCGAATCCCCCCAGCAGCAACAGTGGGCCGGGCAGCTCCCCCGAGGCCAGGTAATAGGCGAAGACGCCCGGCAGCACGTAGAGGAAGTTGGAGGCGGAGTCCAGGAAGGGCACACCCTTGAACCTCAGGGGTGGGGCGGAGTAGAAGTAGGAGAGCAGCAGGAACGAGGAGAGAATGGCCCTCTCGGTCCAATCCTCGAGGACCATGAGGGCCAAGGACAGCCCGAGAACAGCATAGATGGTGAGCACCAGGGAGCGCCTCTGCTGCGAGGTCAAGCGCATCTCCTTGCCGTCCTTCTTGGGGTTCCTGCGGTCGGTCTCCTCGTCCCAGTAGTCGTTGACCCCGTAGATGAAAAGGTTGGCGGGGAAGAAGAAGTAGAGCAGGTACACGTAATACCAGGGGTCGAGGAAGTCCTCCAGGGCGGAGGCCCCGAGCGCGAAGCCTACCACATAGGTTCCACCGGTGTATATCCAGAAGCGGAACCTGGAGACCCTGAGAGCGAATCCCAGGCCCGCGGGGCCCGCCATCCTATCCTCTCTCGGCCATACATCCGCCATCCTGGCCACGGTTCGGTCTGGATAGGCGGTTCAACGTATAGCCGGTCACGATGCGGGGGATGGAAGGCTTGACCTTCTTGCGATAGACCACGAACGGGTCCCGCATGATACGCATGGCGGTGAAGTTGTACATGTCTGAGGCGGTCATGATGGGCAGCCGGTACTTCCATGGGATGAAGTGGAACCCGCGTAGCGCCTCCCCCTGCCACTTGCAGTATTGGCATAGCTGGGCGCGGACGAAGCGGCGGAAGGCCTTGGGGTTGGCACGCGCGTCCTCCTCCCTGAGGGAGGGGAGGCCGAACTCAAGCAACGACTCCTCGGGGAAGTACTGCCTTCCCAACGTCAGGTCCTCGTCGATGTCCCGGATGAAGTTGATGAACTGCATGGCCCGCCCAAGCATTCGGGCGGGATGCTCGGCCTCCCTGGGCAGCCCCATTATCCGGCACATGAACAGGCCTATGACCTCGGCACTCCCGTACAGGTAGACCTTCAGGTCCTCCAGGGTCCGGTACCTGCTCACGGAGAGGTCCATCTCCATGGAGCGGAGGAAGGCCTCCGCCCATCCCGGGTCGAAGCCCTTTCGGCGGGAGAGGTCCACGAAGGAGTCGATGACCAGATCATGGGCGGGCTCTCCGGCCAAGGCCTGGCGGTAGCGTTCGCGGAAGCTCATGAAACCGGACTTGTCCTGGGGTATGGTGTCCACCAGGTCGTCTGCGACCCTCGAGAAGGAATAGAGGCGGAAGATGTCGTCCTTCACCTCCGCGGGGAAGAACATGGTGCTGTAGAAGTAGGTCTTCGAACCCCTTCTGAAGATGCTGCGAAGCTCCTGCTCGACCATCTCAGAGCCCCCTGGAGCGCGAAGCGACCTCGTCGGCCACGATGGTCGACGAGATGAGGGTCATGGGCACCCCAATGCCCGGATGGCAGTATTGGCCGGTGTAGAAGAGGTTCTCCACCTTCTTGGAGCGATGCGCCGGGCGGAAAAGGGCAGTCTGGCGCATGGTGTGCGTCAGCCCTAAGGCCGTGCCCTTGAAGGCATTGTAGCGCCGCGCGAAGTCCGTGAGGCAGAAGATGCGCTTGGTGACCACGTGCCCGATGATGTCCTCCCCGATGGTCTTCTCCAATCGCCTCAGGATCTTCAGGTAGAACTTGTCCCTCAAGGCCTCGCTGTCCTCGATGTCCGGTGCCAGGGGGACCAGTATGAAGAGGGTGTCGCAACCTTTGGGCGCGGCCGTGGTGTCGGTGCGCGAGGGCACGTTGACATAGTAGGACGGGTTCTGGGGCCAGGCCGCCTTGGTCGGGTCGAAGATGACGTCGAACCCCTCGGACCAGTCCTTCTCCAGGAAGAGCGTGTGATGCGCCAGCTCCTTGTATTGCGTGTCCACCCCCACGTAGGCCACGAAGGCGGAGGGGGCCAGGGTCCTCTTCTCCCAATAGCGCTGGTCATAGGTCCGGTGCTCGGGCTTGAGCATGCTCATCTCCGCATGCGCGTAGTCCGCGTTCACCACCACGGCGTTGGCGCGATAGGTGTCCTTGGCCGTGGTGATGCCCTCCACCCAGCGCTTGTCCACATTTATGCGCTCCACCTCCTCGTCGAGGCGTATCTCCGCCCCGAAGCCCTCGGCCATCTCCGCCAGGCTCGAGGCCACCTTGCGCATCCCCCCTTCAGGGTACCACACGCCCAGGTTGAAATCGATATGGGACATGATATGGTAGAAGGCAGGCGTGTTGGCCGGACTGCCCCCTAGGAAGCCGATGCTGTACTCCACGATCTTGCGCGCCTCGTCGCTCTGGAAGTGCTGGTTGACGAAGGACTCCAGGGATTTGAAAATCGGCACCTTGCGGCCCTGGGACATCAGCTTGGGGTCTAGGAGGTCGGTGAAGCGGCGGTAGTCGCGGTAAAGCAGGTCCCTTATGGCCAGCTCATAGATCTGCTTGGCCGAGTCCAGGTAGGACTGCAGCTTCGACGCGCCGTCCGGCTCCAGCTCGTCGAAGAGATGGAAGTTCCGCTCCAGGTCGGCATGGATGTCCACCATCCTTCCGCCCTCGAAATAGATGCGGTAGGAAGGGTCCAGCCTCTTAAGCTGGAACAGGTCCTGCGGCCGCTTGCCGCAGTCGGCGTAGAAGCGCTCGAAGACGTCCGGCATGAGGTACCATGAGGGCCCCATGTCGAAGGTGAAGCCCTTGTCCTGATGGTAGGAGGCCCTCCCCCCCACCATCTCGTTCTTCTCGAACACCTGCACATCATGATCCGCCTTGGCTAGAAGGGCAGCCGCGGAAAGCCCTCCAAAGCCAGATCCGATTACCTTTATGTCCAAAGTCCTTTTCCCCCAAAAGTCACTGTGTGGCTGATCGACCAAACAGATGTTAGCGACCTCAGGATGTGGTAGTTATACCTTTCCATCAATTCCTTCAACATCCTCGACAGGGACGATGTCGTCAGATAATGCCCAATGCCAACAGCGCATTGACCGAAAACAGGAACAACAGGAACAAGGACAGCCCCAATAGGCAAGCGACGAGGCTGACCCAATCCGCCTTCCTGCGACCGTAACGGACCAAGAACCCCCGTTTGCCGGAGCGCGCGTCGGCCTCCAGGTCCGGCATCTCCACGGTGAGGATGAAGAAGAGACCATAGCACATCAGCGGCAGGGAGAGCAGCAGGAACCATCCGTCGATGGTGCCCGCGATGACCAGGTATCCCATTCCCGGCATGATCAGACCAGCGGCAAGCATCGTGGTCAGCTCCCCTAGCCCGCGATAGGCGAAGCGCATGGGAGGGGCGGAGTAGAACCATCCCATCCATCCCCCGAGAATGGCGAACGCTAGGAAGGTGGCACCATAGCCATAGGTCCAGGCGAAGGCCACGGCCACCACGGCCGAGCACGAGAGCAGGGCCAACGCGATGGTAAGGGAGACCGGTGCCAACTCAGGGTGGGCCACCAACACCCCGCTTCCCCCCGATAGCGGCGTGTGGTCGTTCATCGCGTCCGCCTCTCGGTCGAAGTAGTCGTTGCTGAAGGACACCGAGAGATGGGCGAGGAAGAACACTGAGTACCCGAAGAGGAGCTTGTCCAGGGACAGCTCGTAACCCCGCGCGGAGGCCAGCAGGGCCCCCAGCATGTAAAGTAGGAGACCGGGTACCAGGAAATGCAGCCTGGACAGCCTCAGCAGCTGCCATGCCCTGCCATCATGGCGTCCGACCATGCCCCTCCTTCTGTGAGCAGACCCTATTTCAAGGTGCCGGGAGACCGCGGCGGCCACCAGGAATCCTTATCTCGGGGAAAGGGCCTCATGCGCTTCGTGGATGAGCGATCCCAGGTAATGAGCGCCGAGGAGCTGGTCAGGTATAGGCGCCAGTTGATAATCGACGGCTTTGATGAGGCGGCGCAGCTGAGGCTGCGCAGCTCCACCATCGCCGTCCTGGGAGTGGGTGGGCTGGGCTGCCCTGCTGCCCTCTACCTGGCGGCCGCCGGGGTGGGGCATCTCGTGCTCATCGACGACCAGGTCCCGGAGGCCGCCAACCTGAACCGCCAGATATTGCATTGGGGCACCGACGTCCGCGCGTCCAGGACCAAGGTGCAATCGGCCTCCTGGAAGCTCAGGGAGCTGAACGAGAACGTCCACGTCGACGCCAGGTTCGGTCACCTGAGCAAGGACAACATCTCTCTCCTGCTCGGCGGGTCTGACCTGGTCCTGGATTGCACCGACAACTTCGAGAGCCGTCTGGTCCTCAACGATTTCTGCGTTGGCCATCGGATCCCTCTGGTGCACGCCGGAGTAGAGGGCCTGAGCGGCCAGGTGACGACCATCGTCCCAGGTCGGACCCCCTGCCTGCGCTGCATCTTCCCCAGGCCGCCTCGGGCCGGCCGGGAGCTGCCCATCCTGGGCGCCGCCGCGGGCGTCTTCGGGTCCTTGCAGGCTGCGGAGGCCATTAAGACCGTCACTGGCCTGGGAGAACCTCTCCTGGGCCGTATGATGGTGGGCGACCTCGGGTCTGGGAGATGGGAAGAGGTGGAGATAGCCAGGGACCCTGACTGCCAAGCCTGCTCAAGGCTCTGATCCGAAGAGGTCCTTGGCGGCGGTGATCATCTCCAGACCGATGAGCTCCCCCACGAGCTTGTAGCTGTCGTCCACCACGGGTACGTCGTTCACATGCTCGTCCAGCATAATGAACAGCACATCTTTCAGGGGGGTTTCCTCGGTGACGGCCTTGGCTCTGCGCATCACCTGCTCCACCCCGTCCTTCAGCGAATCCCGAAGCAGGGCTATGTACGCCTTGGCGCTATTCTCGCGCACGCCTGCTCGATAGCCCACATGCTTCAACAGGGTCTCGACGGTGACCACGCCGGCGAGGTTGCCCTCGGTATCGATCACGTACACGGCCCTGGAGAGGGGATGGGCGAGGAGCGCATCGATGGCGTTCCTCAGGTTGGCGCTCTTCTGCACCGTGGGCGGACGGCTGTTGATGAGTTCGTGGGCGTCGGCCACCTTGAGGGCGGAAAAGGGCTTGCCAGAAAACATGATTGGCGATAACCAGCGGCGGCTACTTAGTAATTCCGCAGGGGACGTGCTTCGCCGCGCGGTAAAGTTAATAATAATGAATTGGTATTCATAACCTATGCCACGGCCGAAGCGATGCCGCAGGGTCGGGTGCTGCCCCGAAGGGAGACTGTTCAAGCCCCAGGGGGTGCCCTCGCGAGAGCTGCACCAGGTGGATCTGGGCCTGGACGAGCTCGAGGCCGTGAGGCTGGTCGACCTGGAGGGCCTCAACCAAGCCGAGGCCTCATCCAGGATGAAGGTCTCCCAGCCCACTCTCTCCAGGATCCTGGCACAAGGCCGGAGGCATATCGCCGAGGCCATAGTCGGGGGCAAGGCCTTGCGCATCGCCGAGGAGGCCGAGGAGCACATCGAGATCATGGAGGACAAGGCATGAGGCTTGCCACTCTACTGGTGCGATGCGAGGACAACTGGATTTCGAGCTTCTCCAACCGTACTGGCATGAGCGTACAGGTCCAGCGCTGCGCCCTGAAGTCAGGAGGGAAGGGCAGGAGCATCCTTCGCATCTCCGGACCAGAGGAACGTTCCAAGGAGGAGGTGGAGGGTGACATCGGAACCAGCTCTCCAAGTTGCTCGGTAAGCCTCACAACCGTAAGTCCCGGCAAGTGGATCGGTACGGCCGAGGTGACGGATTGCCGCCTGTGCTGCGCCCTCTCCAACTCGGATTGCATGCTGGATTCCGCCCGTTCCAATGCCGAGGGAGAAGTGGAATGGGTCATTGTGGCCCCGAACGCCTCCGCGCTGGCCTCGCTGGTGGGCGAGCTAAGGGCCCTAGGTTGTCAGGTCGACATCGCCAAGGTCACGGACCTCAAGGATGCCAGAGAGCTCACGGAGCACCAGCGCAAGGCCTTGCGCCTGGCCTACGAGCTAGGCTATTACGACATTCCCAAGCGCATCAACCTGCAGGAGCTGGCACGTAGGATGGAGATATCGAAGCCCACTCTGGACATCATCCTGCGCCGAGCCCAGCGCAAGCTTGTCGAAGAGCGCATGGAGTCCCTGTGACCCCCGCACGGCCAACAGGTTAGCCGTCAGGGCAATGCTCCGCATGCAGTTAACCATGACTCGGGATTAATATGCCGGACCAACGCGGACTGCAGGCGGAGCATGATTCACCATCAGATCTCGAGGCGATGGAATGGGCCTCATCGAGCAATGCGGCGAAGATGCCACGGGCCGCACGCCCAAGGAAAGAGCCCCGAGGCCGGTTCAACCGCCCCGCCCATCACAGGCAGCAGCACCAGGACCTCGGAAGGGGGGTGGTGCGGTGAAGGTGGCCCTGGCCTGCCGAGGGCCCACCTTGGAGGACGAGCTGGACGACAGGTTCGGCCGCTGCCGCTATCTGCTCATAACCGACGATGAGGGACACGTTCACGCGATGGAGGCCGGAGGGCCGTCGCAGGACGGTGGGGCAGGGGTGAGGATGTCGCAGATGGTGATCGACAGCGGGGCACAGACCTTGATAGGAGCCGAACCTGGTCCGAAGGCCATGCGACCTCTCCGCATGGCGGGCGTGAGGATCTACGTGGTCCAAGGGATGACCGCGGGCGAGGCGCTGGCCAATTGGCGGGCAGGCGGGCTCGCCCCTATTCGTGAGGCTGAGGCAAACTGCACCGAGGACGTTGTGATCCATGGCCTGAAGCCCTCCAAGCCGTCCATGGGCTGAGGGTCGCACATCCAGGATGGAGACAGGATTACCATGAGGATTTGCATACCATCCATGGGAATGAAAATGAGCGAGAGCGTCTGTCAGCATTTCGGCAGGGCCCCATACTTCCTCATTTTCGATGAGCACAGCGGCGAATACGAGGTACTGGAGAACAGCAGCGAGCACATGGGCGGGACGGGCAAGCCTCCGGAGCTCATCGCCAAGAGGGGTGCGGACGTGATGATCTGCTCCGGGCTCGGCCCCAAGGCCATCCAGATGCTAAGCTCCTACGGTATCCGCACCTATGTGGGCGCATCCGGGACGGTTGAGGATGCCTTGAGACAATGGAACGAAAGGCTGCTCCATCGCGCGGACATGGACAATGCCTGCAAGGAGCACCGCGACGGGCATGACCACTGAGAGGACAGGGCATTGCCTTAGTATTGCGAGCGGCAAGGGTGGGACCGGCAAGACCCTGGTGGCCACCAACCTCTCCGCAGTCTCAGGCGCCAGGTTGGCGGATCTGGACGTGGAGGCGCCCAACTGCCATCTCTTCCACGAATGCCAGAGCGGGTCGTCGGAGGCGGTCTACCGCCAGGTGCCGCAGGTGGACACAGCATCCTGTGACCTGTGCGGCGAGTGCGCGAGAGCCTGCCTCTTCGGCGCCATCTTGCGCCTACCAGATCGCCTTCTTTTGCAGGAGGACGTGTGCCACAGCTGCGGGGCGTGCCAGGTAGTTTGTCCCCGGCAGGCCGTCTCCATGCGCCCCCGGAAGACCGGGAGCGTGGTCCATTGCCATTACGGGGATGGCGACCTCCTCTACGGCCGGCTGAGGATAGGAGAGCCTTCGCCGGTCCCCCTCATCAGGGCCATGAAATCCTGCCTGCAGGAGGGGTCCGATGCGGTGCTGGACTGCCCCCCTGGCACAGGCTGCGCCGTCCTGGAGAGCATGCGCGACTCGGACCTTTGCCTTATGGTCACCGAGCCCACCGTGTTCGGCCTCCACGACCTGAGGCTCGCTGTCAAGCTGGCCAGGAAATTGGAGCTTCCTGTGGCGGTGGTGATCAACAAGGACGGGCTCCCTGGCACGGACATCGTCCCGGAATGCCAGGATATGGGCCTGGAGATATTGGCCAGGATCCCTTTCAGCCGGGGCATCGCCGAGTCCTATGCTCAGGGACATCTTCTGTGCGAGAAGGACGAATACAGGAAGGCGTTCCTCGAGCTCTGGAGGAGATGCCAGGAGCTGATGGGACCATGAAGGAGCTGGTGGTGCTGAGCGGCAAGGGCGGTACCGGGAAGACCGTGGTCACCGCGAGCCTCCTGGAGGTCCTCGGCCCTTCAGTGGCCGCCGACTGCGATGTCGACGCATCCAACCTCCGCCTGATGGTGGAATCCACCATAGAGCGGTCCACACCCTACCTGAGCATGAGGAAGGCTCGGGTAGACCTCGAACTCTGCGATGGTTGCGGGCGTTGCGCGAAATCATGCGCATTCTCTGCGATTACCATGGTCGGCTCTGGTCCAGACAGGAAGGCCCTATGCGACCCTGACGCCTGCGAAGGCTGTGGCCTCTGCCAAAGGCTCTGCCGTTCTTCGGCAATCGAAATGGTGGAGGTCATCGCCGGTGAATGGATGGTGTCGAGGAGCGCACAAGGATGGGTCCTGGACGCATACCTGGAGCCTCCGGCCCAGAACACCGGCAGGCTGGTGTCCCTCCTCAAGGCGGAGGGACGCGCTCTGGCCAAGGAGAAGGACCTGCCCCTGATGGTGGTGGACGGACCTCCTGGCATCGCCTGCCCGGCCATCGCCTCGTTGTCAGGCGCGAACCTCTGCCTCCTGGTGACCGAGCCGACCCTGAGCGGCCTTCATGACCTGGGGCGCATCATTGGGTTGGCGAGGAGCAGGCACGTCCCATGCGTGGCCATATTGAACCGCAGCGACCTTTGCCCCAAGTTGGCTGTAGAGGCAGAGGAGGAACTCGAGGCCGAGGGGGTGCCGCTAATGGCGAGGATACCCTGCGATGAATCGGTCCCAAAGAGCCTAGCCATCGGCCATCCACCAACACGGCTATACCCGGATTCGCCTTTCAGCCGCAACCTCCGCCATGCTGGTGAGGGGATAAGGTCGATGCTCGGTCTCTAGGGCCTTGCCGCCCTGGCCATCTCCACTTCCATGACGGCGTCGATCAGGAAGTCGAATGATAATTCGTCTGCCCATCCCGAGCGTTGGAAGATATGCATGAAGCATACTCCCACCATGAGGGGCCTTCCACCGCTGGATAACTTTTCGATCATAGCTCTCACATCCGTAATGGGGCATCCGAACTTGGGCATGGCGAGGCCGCCCAGGACCACTATCGCGGAAGGTGCGCTCGGGTCCGCTGCAGATCCCTCTACGGTAAAGCCTATCCCTTGATGCCAGGACATGGCCCGGGCCATCTCCGGGTTGGCCATGGGCACATAGACCATCTTGAAAGACCTATCCTTCACGGCGTATGCCAGTAGCTCGGCGAAGGGCGTGCAAACAGCTACTGAGCCGGTGAAAACCACCTTGGACCCATCGGGTATTCCCGAGAGCGCTTCCTTGAACGAGGAGGTCAAGCCGCCTATACCCGGTCTCTTCTCATCCACCATGGCTGGAGCACCGGGGGGATATCGGTCAGGGTACAAAAAAACTACATGGTCAGCAGCCTGTTGAGATGGCGAATGGTCTCCGCAGCATAGCCCAAGGCCCTCTCCAGCGCCTCCAAGCCTTTTGGCGTGATCTCATACAGCTTGCGCCTACCCTGGGGACTGGCGGTGACGAGGCCGTCCGCTACAAGCTCCTGAAGCGCTGGATAGATGGAACCAGGTGAAGGCTTCCAGTCCTCATCGGTCAGACGCTCAATCTCCTTCATCAGAGCGTAGCCGTGGATGGGCCCCTTTGACACCATCTTCAGCACTGTGAGCTTGAGGAAACACGCCTTGAAGCCGTACTTCTGGTACGCATCGCTCTGCTCTTTAGGCAACAGCATCCCCCAGGCA
>JALOTM010000044.1 GCA_025457905.1 Methanomassiliicoccales archaeon | reverse complement strand
GTGGTGTGCCTGTCGCTCTTGACCCTCGCGCCGCGCACACGGATGCAGGCGCCCATGTCATGGTCGAAGATGAAGCGCCTGTGGAAGGGTATGTCCGCCGCCAGCACCTCGAAGCGGTGCTTGATCTTGTCACGGAACTCCGGGACGAGCCCGGGATAGCGCACCGTGACCTGGGCGCTGCGGCGCACCTGGCCCTTGTGCAGGAGATCTATCCACTCCACCTTCACCACGTCCCGGTCCTTGCGCAGGCCCTCCACAAGGTCCTCGCTGGCCCCGAAGACGTGGAAGTAGGGCAGGAAGCCGGAGCAGCGGACGCAAATGGACTGCCCCTCTCGGGTCTTGCCGAACATCTCGATGACCAGCTCGCTCTCGCTGGGCCGTTTGTAGGTGGCCGTTATCAGCCTCACGTCGTAGCTTTCTGTCATCGTCATCACTTCTTGGTGATGATGGTCATGACGTCCCCAGGCTGCAGCACGTAGTCATGCCCCACCACGCGCTGCGTACGGCAGTTTATGGCGCGGATGAAGTTGTCGCCCAGGTCGGTGTGGATCTTGTAGGCGAGGTCCCTGGCCGTGGACCCACGCTTGACCAGGTGGGTGTCCGGGAGCACGTTGCCCTGCTTGTCCGTCCATTTATGCTCGTCCTCCACCGGGTACACGGGTATCAGGTCCAACATGGTGAAGGCGGCGTTCTCCAGGCATTGCTGCACGCCCGTGCCCTTGAACTTGGTCATCACATGGGCCTGGATATAGTCCAGCCCCTTCTTCTGGGGAGGGCTCAGCTTGGCAGGGTCCATTATCTTGAAGTCCGCGTCCCCAGGGAGGTACTGCACCATCCCCCCCTTGGCCGCCCTCCTCAGGGCCAGCTCGGACTGCGCGCAGGTCGGGACGGAGACGTACCCGTCCAAATGGGAGAGGCGCCCGATCGTCGCCTCCTCGGCCACGTCCGCCTTGTTGAGCGAGAGCAGCATCGGTTTGGAGTGCTTGCGGAGGGTCGAGGAAAGGCGCATCATCTCATCATCCTTCCAAGCCACCACGCTCTCCGGGAGCGAGGCCTCCCGGATGGCGGCATGGATGTGGTTCATGGAGATGCCTAGGCCGGTGAGCTTGGAATAGATGACCTCCTCGATCTTCCCCCCCTCGAGATGGGCCTGGCGCGCGGCCTTCTCCCAGCCCTTGTCCAGGATGCCCTTGATCCAATGGTCCACCTCGCTCTCTAGGAAGCGCACGTCCACCAGCGGGTCGTGGGAGTGCGCCGGGACGGGCACCCCTTCCGAGTTGGTGGAC
Organism: Methanomassiliicoccales archaeon; assembly: GCA_025457905.1. Lineage (GTDB taxonomy): Archaea > Thermoplasmatota > Thermoplasmata > Methanomassiliicoccales > UBA472 > JAJRAN01. The sequence continues at coordinate 5,552 of JALOTM010000044.1, read as the reverse complement.
CCGGAGGCGTCCACCACATGGATGAGCGCGTCCGCCTGCCTCAGGTCGTCCAGGAACTGGTTCCCCAGGCCCTTCCCCTGCCATGCGTCCGGGACCAGCCCGGCCACGTCCAGAAGCTCCACGGGCACGAGCCGTACCCCGTTCTCGCAGGCGGAGTTGCGCGGGTTGCACGGATGCCCCAGGTCGAGGTGGGGGCAGCGGGTCCGCAGATAGGCCACGCCCTTGTTGGGCTTGATGGTGGTGAACGGGTAGTCCGCGATCTCCGCTGGCGCCAAGGTGGCCGCGGAGAAGAAGGTCGACTTGCCGACGTTGGGCTTGCCTACGATCCCGATGAGCATGTGCCTCTCCCCCTACACTAATACGGAGCGCGCACAAAAATGATTGCTAGGAACGCCGCCCCCGCACTCCGGGGAGACCCCGGGCTCCAAATCATTTTCGGGGCTAATGGGCATCGTCGACCCCGATGACGGAGACCATGGGGCTGCTGACGATAGGGGGGGCTCTCCCTCGTTTATCAGGCTGACGCTGAAGGCATTGCGCTTCTGCGAGCAGGGCTCCTGGTCCCGGCCATGAAGAGGGTCGCTGGCTAATGCCGGGGGGCTTTACTTCACGAGCCCAGGACGATGCCTGAGGCTGAGCCGTTGACCGAGGTCCAGGTGCCGGTGGAGCAAGTCAGGCACATAAAACCCGATCCCCCTCTGTTGGGGCAGGGTTAGTTAACATACTTAACGAAGGAGGAATGCATAGGTTAATCTTCTATCCACACCAACCACTCCTCGGGAGGTCAGCGAATGAGCAGCAAGCCTTCAGCGAACGAGTGCAGGATAGCCGTGTCGAGCATGGGTGGGACATTGGGAAGCAAGGTGGGACCTATGGCCCGCTGCACCCATTTCCTGATCTTCGAGGGAAGCCCGGAGAATTACAAGGTGGTGGAGTGCAGGTCCAAGGGCGCCCCCGACGAGAAAGGCCCCAACGCGGCGCAGAACGTGAGCAAGATGCAGGTGGGTACGGTTATCACTGGCACCATCGGTCCCCGTGCCTACAAGATCCTCAAGGACGCGGGCATCAACGTAAAGGCGGGTTGCAGCGGAACGGTGGCGGATGCGGTCAAGAAGTGTGCTGCCGGCAAGCTCAAGGAATGCAAGGGCGCTACCTACGCCGGGAAGACCATCTGATCCCTGCGGGGAGGTACCGAGAAATGGCGGAGGGCGCGCAGGTACCGGAGAAGGCCGAGGAAGGGGCCGTCCCGGAAGGCATAAAGACAATAGGCCGAGGGCCGCAGGCGCTGCGCCTCGCCCTGGTGCTCATCGCTTTCGCCATAGCCACGGTGGTATTCGCGAGCGTGGGCCAATGGGTGCTGAGCGCCTTCTCGCTGATAATGGCCGTGCTGATGGCCTTCTTCATCCTGTTCTGGTTCAAGGCCACCTCGAAGACGTAGGGCGCTAGAGACGGTTGGCCTGGCAGATCGCGTCCGCCAGCTCGCCGATCATCTCAGGAGCCAGCTCCTCGACCCTTCGGTCCACGTGGGGAAGGGGCTGCAATGAGCCCTTCTTCACCTGGCCGGTCATCTTCAGCACGGTGCCTATCTTCTTGCGGCGATGTTGGAAGAGGAGGCCGACCAGGTGCAGGAAGAAGCGCTCGTTCTCCACCTTGAAGGGGGGTGGCCGCGGCTCCAATCGGACGATGGTGGAATCCACCTCCGGCTGGGGCCAGAACTTGGAGCGGGGCACGTGCTCCATCAGCTCGCACCTGGCCCGGTAGTAGGTGCTGACCGAGAGCCGCGAGTAGTCGTCGCTGCCAGGTTTGGCAGCCATCCGGTCCGCGAACTCCTTCTGAACCATTACCACCGCCCTTCGGAAGTCCTGCTCGAGGATGCGGAAGATCAGGGGGGAGGAGATGCTGTACGGTATGTTGGAGATGAACAGGTCGAAGCTCGGCAGGGCCACTTCCAGGGCATCGCCCTCGATGAGGTCCACGCGACCCCCGAAGCGGCCGCGGATGTACGAGGCCACCCCTGGGTCAAGCTCGACACAGATGGTCCTCGAGGCCAACGACAGAACGCGCTCGGTAAGTATCCCCAGGCCCGGCCCCACCTCGAGGACCTCGTCCTCCGGGCCGATGCCCAGGCCCTGCACCTCGCGGTCGGCCACTCGTTCGTCCAGAAGGAAGTTCTGCCCCCTCGACTTCGTGGGGGAGATGCCGTATCGCGCCAGGATCTCCTTCACTTCGGTGGGCGTCATCTACCTGGCCACGAAGATGTGGTACTTCTGCGCAGGGTCCGCCAGCTCCATCTCGATGCGCTTGGCGATGACCTTCTCGGGGTGCTTGAAGGAGGGCACCCTGGCGGCGATGTCCGCGAAGTCCTTGAAGGGGCCCTTCTTGCGCTCCTCGATGATGGCCCACATGGTCTTCTTTCCCAGGCCGGGAAGCAGCTCGAGCATGTGGAACCTGGTGGTGATGGCCTGGGCCTCGTTGAAGAACTTCACGTAACGGGCCTCGTTCTGCTTGGCTATCTCGGCGATCACGAATGGCATCTCGGAGTGCGCGGCGGCGGTCAGCTCCTCATATGAGACGCGCCGCTTCACGTGCGCGATCTTGTCCCGCTTCTCCGCCTCCTTGCCGATGTAGACGCGCTCGCCGATGATCAGGGGGACGTTCACTTTCGGGACCAGCTCGAAAAGCTTGAACTCCGTCTCCCCCAGGGCATAGGCCAGCGGGTCCCTTTTGAACCCACGCTCCGCTGGGAGCCCTTGTGGTAGATAGTCAAGTATGTGAGCGTAGTCCTCCATTCGTCCCACCAGCTCAGACGTGCTTCTTGACCGCGGCGATTACCTGGTCTATTTGTTTCTTCTCTAGGATAAGCCTTTCCTTGGCAAAAAGGGCTCGCACATCCTCGGGGTAGACCGGGCAGATGTCCACGATGCGATAGGCCACGGTCTCGGAGATGAACTCCAGCTGCTTCAGGTCCTCGAGGAGGGCCTTCGCCTCCCCCGTGGAGAGCTTGGAGAACTTGGAGGCGTGGTCCAGCGTGACCTTCTGCTCGTTGGTGAGCTCGGCCCGCTCCTTCGCCTCCTCCTGCATCAGCTCCTTGACCTCAGCCAAGGTGACCAGCCGCTCTTCGGACATTTGCCTCACCAGCTCAATTGGACTTCCTAAGGTGCTCTGGGGTGGAGAGGACGGTCTTGGTCTTGTCCCCGTCCTTGACGGCCAGGACGAAAGCCCTGCCCTGCGTCCCCGTGACGGTGCCGGTCTTCCCGTGGAAGCGCACCGCGGGCATGCCGTGGTGGATGCTGGGGTCGAGGTAGATGTGGACCTTCTCCCCTACCTCGAACTCCTGGAACTCGTGGGTGATGGGAGACAGCCCCCTGGACCTGGGGGACTTGCTGAGTATCTGTCTCGACTTCTTCCTTGGGCCGTGTGATGGTCTTACCATTGTGATCCCTCAACTCTGATCCGCAATCTCGATCACGTCCAGACACTCCACGGTGCACGGTATTCCGAGCTTCCCGGCCAGGGAGGGGACCGTGCGCCCCGAGTCACCGTGGACGAACTCCTTCACGTACGTCCCGGACTCGGTGCGCACCCGGAGCGTGGCCGAGGCCCCGTCGAACTCCTCGAGGACGAGGTCCTTGATCTCGCGCTCCCTGGCCAAGTCGGCCCGCCTGTGCGAGACCCGAGTTGGCGTCTGCTGGGTGATACGTATGCGCTTGAGCGATTGGACTACCTCATCCAATTGCTCCTTATTAACTTTGCTTTCCAGGCGGATGCGCACCCGGTACTCCTTGTCCGGCGAGGCCAGCTTGACGCGGCGAACCTCCTCCCGGGTGGAGAATCTCAAGCCAGTCACCTCCACCACTCCCCGGCCGACCTCATTGACCTCGTTCTCTATAGCCAGGAGGTCTATCTGCCTCCTAACGGGCTCGCGAACCTCCAGCACGAATGGCCTGCCGTTACCTAGCATGCGCGCGTCGATGTCCTCCCGCCCCATCCCATGGAAGAAATGGTCCTTTCCCTGGGCCTCGCGCTGCAGCGGGCCCCCGATGTGCTCCTGCACGCTGGTCTGGTACATCTTGCCTGTGCCGCCGCACTTTGAGCAGCCCTTGCCCCGGCAGCGGTTGCAGGGCCACCTCGTCTGGGGGATCTCCCTCGAGAACTTGCGGTAACGGCCGTACACGAACAGCGGGGATATGTCCAGCTCCACGTGGCAGAAGCGGGTGTCCACCAGGGCCACCACGTCTGGCGTGGTGAACTCCACCTCATGAGGGATGCGCGACTGGACAGCCTTTCCGATCTCCTGGTTCATCTCGGCCTTGATGGTCTCGGCCTTGTCCTGGCCCACCACCCCCCACAGCCTCTCCTCCCTCTCCACGATGATGGGGTCGATGCGCGTTCCCACGAGGAACGTCTCGAACTCCAGCGGCTGGAGCTTCTCCACCACCGCCTCCGCGAAGCGGGGGACCATGTCGAAAAGGTCCTCGCAGACGGCGCACTTGGAGTGCGGCGGGAGCGGCTCCTTATCCTGCAGCGCCCTCTCCAGGGCCACGGCCATGCGCAGCGACTCCCCCCTCTCGCTGTTGGAGAGGCCGGTATCCACACGGGCGAACAGGCGCCCCAGGCAGTGGTCGCAGAGGTCCTGGGACAGTGCCTTCTCCGCCCTGGCGGCGAGCTCGTTCATGATGAGCGGCACAGACCGATTGTGCTCTTAAATCTATCTTGGCGAAAGGCCCAATTACTGAGCGGTCCGAGAGTACCAAGACCTCCAAGGCGCTCCTTTCCCAGGCGGACCTCAGTCGTCCCAGGTGTACACGAATTCGCAGCAGTCGTCGCCCATCATGAGGGTCTTGCTGCGGGTGAGCCTCAGCTTGGGGTTGAAGCATCTGGCGCTTGCGAAGTCGGAGCTGCAGTTCAGCGCGTACCCCAGGTCCGCGGCCCCCAGCTCCCTGAAGGTCCTGGCCCACATGCACTCCCTCATCACGTAGACGAACCTGCCATCCCCGACCTCGACGTTCTCTCCGGACTGGGCGCCGCTGGAGATGCTGTCGCCCATCACCCGGTCATGGTAGGAGATGAAGTCCTGCAGGCATGCATGGGGGATGCCCTCCAGCCTCTTCCGGAGCCTCGCGGCCGAGTCCTCCGCGCTCATCCTCTCCGCGATGGCAAGGACCCTTGCCTCGCCGAGCTCCTCCCCGAACGCCTTCGCCAGCCGCACGACGCCTTCGTGCTCGTCCCTGAAGAGCTGCTCGAGCGGCAGCTCGACCTTCCTTCCACTCGATTGGCCCCTACCTTCGGTCATGCTCACGGCCCCTAGGGCTCGAAGCCCATCTCGATGATGCGCAATTTGGGCCGGCTGCGCTCCAGGTAGCTGTACACGGTGGAGTGCTCGCTTCCGCGCAGCAGGATGTCCACTGCCTTCCTGGCGACCTCGACCTGCTCCGGCTGGCCGATGAGGCCCACAGTGCTGCCGTAGACGGACATGTAGACGCCGGTGAGGTCCTCGATCAGCCTGCGGGTCTTCCCGTTCGAGCCGATGACCCTGGCCCTCTGGCGGGTGA
>JALOTM010000043.1 GCA_025457905.1 Methanomassiliicoccales archaeon | reverse complement strand
CGGAGCTGGAGAGGTTCGACATCATCGTCGCCACATCGGAGAAGGCCGACTCCCTGCTGCGGCACCGCACCGCCTGGCTGCAGAAGATCTCCCTGGTGGTGGCGGACGAGGTGCATCTCATCCATGACCCGGAGCGGGGGCCCACCCTGGAGGTCATCCTCACCAAGTTCCGGCGCTTCAATCCTGACCTGCAGGTCATCGCCCTTTCCGCCACGGTGAAGAACTCCAAGGAGCTGGCCTCCTGGCTGGAGGCCGAGCATGTCTCCTCGGAGTGGAGGCCCACGCCCCTGAAGGAGGGCGTTTACTTAGATGGCGAGGTGCGCTTCACCGACAACTCCCGGCGCCGCATCGCGGAGGAGAGCGACCCCGTCTGGTCGCTGGCCAAGGATTCCATCAGGGAAGGGGGGCAGTGCCTGGTGTTCGTCAACACCCGGCGTTCCACGGAGGCTCTGGCCATGAAGATGGCCCCGCTCATGCGCGAGGTCATGCCGGAGAAGGTCAGGCTGGAGAACGAGGAGGACCTGCTGCTGGACCACGGGGAGCAGACCAGCATCGGCAAGAAGCTGAGGGCCTGCGTCCACAAGGGTGTGGCCTTCCATAACGCCGGGCTGACGAACGAGCAGAGGAGGATGGTGGAGGGCGCCTTCAAGAAGGGGCGCATCAAGGTCATCGTGGCCACGCCCACGCTTGCCGCGGGCATCAACCTCCCCGCCCGGAGGGTGGTCATCCGGGAGGTGTACCGCTTCGAGGGGGGAGCGGGCAACGTTCCCATCCCCGTGCTGGAGATCAAGCAGATGTGCGGCCGGGCGGGCCGGCCGAGATACGACAGGTTCGGGGAGGCCATACTCGTGGCCAGGAGCGAGGAGGAGAGCACCTTCCTCTTCGACAACTACCTCCTGGGCGAGACGGAGGATATCTTCTCCAAGCTGGGCAGCGAGAGCGTGCTGCGCTCCCACGTACTGGCGTTGGTCGCCACCTCCACCACCACCTCGCGGGAGCAGCTCATGGACTTCCTCAACTCCACCTTCCTGGCGCATCAGTCCTCCATGCTGGGGGTGGAGGAGGCCGTGGAGGAGGTGCTGTCCTTCCTCAGGCAGGAGGAGCTGCTGCGGCCGGAGGGTATGGCCGCCACCTTCTTCGGGCGCCGGGTGTCCGACCTGTACATCGACCCCGTCTCGGCGGTCAGGATGAGGGACGCCCTCCACTCCTACCGCCCGGGCATGGGTGAGTTCGGCTTCCTGCATGCCGCCTGCGCCACCCCTGACATGCTGCCCCTGTACCTCAGGCGCAGCGACAACGACTGGCTGGAGTCAAAGGTGGTGGAGAAGGGGGCCGACCTGCTGCTGCCCGTGCCCTCGGACCTGGGGCAGTACGAGTTCTTCCTGGCGGAGGTCAAGACCGCCAGCGTCCTGGACGACTGGCTGGAGGAGATGGAGGAGGACGACCTGCTGACCAAGTACGGCATCGGGCCGGGGGACCTGCGCAGCAAGGTGGAGCTCGGGGAGTGGCTGCTGTACTCCATGCGCGAGCTCTCCAACATCTTCAACAAGGACGCCTACTCCGCGCTCACCGAGCTCATGACCCGGGTGCGCTACGGCGTGAGGAAGGAGCTGATGGACCTGGTGAAGCTCAGAGGGGTGGGGAGGGCCCGCGCCCGCTCCCTCTTCGACCACGGCATCAGGACGCTGGACGACGTCAGGGCGGCGGAGGTGGGGCGGCTGGCGCGCGTGCCCAAGATCGGGGACTCGCTGGCCAAGAGCATCAAGGAGCAGGTGGGCGAGGACCCCCGTCGGAAGGCTGCCAAGGAGCCCCAGCCCGCCGGGCCGGCGGAGGAGAGGGCGACGAGGGACGGCCCCCAGCGCAGCCTGCTGGACTTCTAGAAGTCGGATATGGCCCGGGTGACCGCGAACCCCCGTTCGTTGCGGAAGAAGCTGAAGTAGTTGCTGGAGTGGTCGGTCTCGCGCATCTTGACGCAGCGGATGCGCCTCTGCACCTCGGTGTCGCTGACCTCCACCATCTTCAGGTGGATTATGCCGTCCACCAGGAAGTCCACGTCGTGCAGGCCGTAGGACGTATAGGCGCCCACGGGCATCTCGCTTATGAGGAGCGCGGTGACCTCCATGGAGCGCAGCCATTCCAGCAGGCGGTAGAGCTCCTCCCTGGGCCGGGTGGTGTTGGAGATCATCTCCAAGGCGCCGAGGGAATCGATGACCACCAGCTCGTAGTTGAGGCGCTTCTTGGTCTCGTTCACCGCGAAGCGGAAGGTGTCCATGAACTGCGCGCCCTCGCTCTTGCGCCGGATCTCCCCCAGGTCCAGGACCTCCAGCCGGCCCAGGGTGTCACCCTTGAGGCCCAGGCCGTCCATCTGCCTGGCCAAGGAGGTCTTGCCTTGCTCGAGCGAGATGTAGAGCCCGTTCACGCCGTCGCGCTTGGCGTTCATGAAGAGGATATGGTAGGCGAGCGAGGACTTCATGGTGCCAGCGGCGCCGGCCACGATCACCGTGTGACCTTGCGGTATCCCTCCGTTCAGGTTCTCGTCGAAACCGTCCACGTAGGTGCGGTATCGGACACGCTTCGCTGGACCGTTCATCATAGAGTGGCATGATGATTCGTCTTATCGCATAAAATTGTTTGCTACCGACTATCAGGGAAGCGAACCAGCGAACGACATCCAAGGGCCGGTTTCGCTGCCGATGAGCGGTCGAAGTGAAGGCCCTTGACCATCAAAAAGCGAAATCACGGGCAATCGGTTATTAAGGGTTCACGCCGTGAATATTCTGCGATGACCGAGATGGCCTTGGTAGGGGAGGCAGCAGAGCCATCGAGCGCCCTCCATTACCGATTCCACGATTTGTCCAGGATCTCGCTCATCGGGGGCCAGTTCCCCTACCTCGAAAGGAAATGGTCGAGCTGGAAGACGCAGGAGGAGGGTTCGGACCTGCGACTGATGCGGGGGACCTCCCTTCCTGGGGAGCATCGAAGGGTCGGGGCCGAGCATTGCTATGTCCCTGGTATGTACAGGATAAGGACCGGCCGATCGACGTTCGACGTTTCCTCGGACAGCATCGCCTGCGATGGACCGTTCGAGGAGCAGGGCCTCGAGTACGGGATCGTGTTCCCGTGCATCAACCGGACCATCGTCCCCAAGGGGGCCTTCCTGTTCTATTCGGCGGCCCTCTCCTTCAATGGCAGAACGGTCCTCATACCGAGCTTCCAGTCCTCGGGCAAGACCTCCATCGTCCTGGAGCTCCTCGGCCGGGGAGCTTCGTACATTGCCGACAACGACTGCATCCTCGACCGCAAGGGCCAATGCCGGATGTACTCGCCCATGGTCGGGATCCACACGCACCACATGGCGGCCTTCCCGGAGATACGGGCCAATTACTGCGGACCGGACGGCAGCATGAGGGGCTTGAGGAAGCGCGTGGCCATCATGGAGTTCGAGGGAGGGCTCAAGGGGGGGAACCCCCTGATGCTGAAGGTGAAGGACTACCTGGATGCCAAGTCCTTCTGCCTATGCCAGATCGACATCCGTAGGCTGTATCCCGGATGCGAGGTCCTGCGCTCGGCGAGGCTGACCCATTCCTTCGTCCTTTGCCCGGGCTCCCCGTCCCTTCGTGTAAGGAGATCGGACAGCAAGGAGGCCGCAGAGATGATCGCCGTCAGGGCCTGGCTGAGGCGGCTGGGGGAGAGGAAGGTCATGTCCGACCTGGCAGGGATCCCTTACTTCCAGCTGTCCGATTGCACCAGCGTGCTGGAGGACGGCCTCTCTAATACGGAGTGCTTCCGCCTCGAGTACGATGGCGTCAAGGACCGGAAGGGCATAGTCAAGCTGGTGGACGCCATGCTCAAGGCGATGGAGTGACCAGGCTGGCCTCACTGCTGGCTGCTGCCCATGTGCGGCGCCTTGTAGAGGCCCGCCCTCATCTCAAGCGAGGGCTCAGCCAAGGACCAGGCGCTTGACCTCGTCCAACGAGGCCCCGGCCCTCAGGACCTGGCCTGCGTTCTTGATGACCGTGTCCGGGTCCTTCAGCAGGTTGCCGGTGCAGATGCACACCACCTTCTCGTCCCGGGATACCAGGCCTTCCTGGCGGAGCCTCACGACCCCGGCCACGGACGCCGCGCTGGCTGGCTCGACGCCCACTCCCTCCCTCTTCCCGAGGAGCCTCTGGGCGGCGAGTATCTCCTCGTCGGTCACCTCCGTCGCCAGCCCCTTCGTCTCATATATGGCCTTCAGGGCCTTCCTGCCGCTGGCCGGGTTGCCGATGCGTATGGCGGTGGCCACCGTCTCCGGGTGGTCCACCGGGACGAAGTCCTCCTTGCCGGCCTTGAAGGCCGCGGAGATGGGGTTGGAGCCCGTGGCCTGGACGCCGATCAGCCGGGGCATCCGGTCTATCCAGCCCAGCTCCCTCCACTCGGTGAGGCCCTTGTAGACCGCCCAGATGTTGGCGGCGTTGCCCACGGGCAGCACGATGGCGTCCGGGACCTCGAGCTCGAGCTGGTCCAGGATCTCGAAGGCGATGGTCTTCTGGCCCTCCGGTCGGAAGGGGTTGATGGAGTTCAGCAGGTAGAGATGGCCCTCCCTGGCCAGCTGCCTCACGACGTTCAGGGCGTCATCGAAGTTGCCGTCGATGGAGATGACCTTGGCGCCGTAGAACATGGCCTGCGCCAGCTTGCCCAGCGCCACCTTCCCGGAGGGCAGGAGCACCACGCAGCCCAGCCCGGCCTTGGCGGCATAGGCCGCCAGAGAGGCGGAGGTGTTCCCCGTGGAGGCGCAGCCCACCACCTTGCAGCCCAGCTGCACGGCCTTGGACACTCCCACGGTCATGCCCCGGTCCTTGAAGGAGCCGGTGGGGTTGGCGCCCTCGTACTTCACATGCAATCGCGCCAGGCCCAGCTCCTTGGCCAGGGCGCGGCAGTCATAGAGCGGGGTGCCGCCCTCCTGGATGGTGACGGCCTTCTCCGCCGGCACGGGCAGGAAGGGGGCGTAGCGCCACACGCCCATGGGCCTGGTGCACAGGTCACTGGGGGCCCTTCCCCTCATCCGGGATAGGTCCATCTCCACGTTCAGCAGCCCGCCGCACCCGGGGCAGGCGTCGAGCATCTCGTTCCCTATCTCCGCGCCGCACTCGAAGCACTTGATGACGTAGCTCATGGCCTCCACCTCCGGCACCCCTGGCCCCAAGAGGTCACCCAGGTCGCGCACTCGATGCCGTTGGAGCGGTAGACCTCCCGCACCGCCTCGGCTATGGCCCGGCCGTCGGAGCGGCCCTTGTCGAAGAAGGACGCCACGCACGGCCCCGACCCTCCCAGGAAGGAGGCCAAGGCTCCCGCCCTGACGGCCGCCGCCTCCGCCTCGCGCAGGTGCGGCACCAGGGGGGCGCGCGCCGGCTCCACCACCACGTCCCTCAGGCTGCGCCCGACCAGGCCCAGGTCGCCCTGGGCCATGGCCACCGCCAGGGAGGAGGCGTGGCCGACATGGAAGACCATGCTCCTCAGCGGCACCTTGTCGGGCACCAGACCCCGGGCCTCCTTGGTGGGGACCAGGACGTCCGGCAGGGCGGCCACCACCCCAAGCTGGGCCGGGGGCTCCACCCGGACCACGTCCAAGGGGTCGTAGGAGCGGACTATGGTGAACCCTCCCAGGAGGGAGGGGGCGACGTTGTCGGCGTGGAAGCTCCCCGAGGAGGCCTCCTCGCCGCTGGCGGCGCAGGCCACCAGCTGGTTCGGTGCGAGCGGCTCTTTCAGCAGGAGGTTGGCGGCGTACGCCCCTCCCGCGGCCGAGGCCCCTGACGACCCCATGCCGCTGCAGGGCCGCACGCCCTTGATCACGGTGATGCTCAGACCGAAGTCCGCGCCGGCCGCCTCCAGGACCTTGGCGGCGGCCACGGCGGCGGTGTTGCGCTTGGGGTCCAGGGTGACCTGATGCCCCTCCAGGCCCTCCATCTTGCGCACCTTGACCCCCCTGCCCCGCCTGACCTCCGCGGTTACCAGGTCGTAGGGCTCTCCCAGGGCGAGCCCGAAGACGTCGAACCCCGGCCCCACGTTGGCTATGCTCGCGGGCGCCATGACCGTGACCTTGTCCGATGGCATGCTGGCTACGCTCCCTCGGTTCCGGCGGCAAGACCACGGTCGCCTCTGATAAACCTTTCGTCACCCGCCCAGGCCCCCGGCAAGTATGAAATATCCGGGCGGGGATGGGGCCGAGGGATGAGCGACTTCGAGGTGATGGGCGCCAAGGCGGAGGGGATATCGCCATCCCAGCTTTTGTCCAGGCTCCGCTCGGTGCGCAGCGGCCAGGTCCTGGCCCTCAGCGCCGCCTGCGTCTGCGGCCGCGAGCACCTGGAGGTGGCGGCGGAGCACGCCCTGCGCGCCTTCCAGAGGGGCACCAACTCCGCCAACAACGTCATGATGGAGACGCTGCTCTTCGCCTCCGGGGAGAGGCAGATCGCCCGGGCCCAGGAGAAGATGTCATTGAAGGAGGGCGATGATGCGGTGGCCCTGGTGCTCTTCGGCGCCTCCCCGGCGGAGGTCCTCCAGGTGTCCGGCCTGGAACAGGACGACTCCGTCCTGGAGTGCGACGAGCTCAAGCTCAGGCGCTTCGGCATCACCGCCATGGAGGCGGGGAGCGTCCCCGAGGGCCTGGCCAGGGACCTGGTCCTGGAGAGGGTGGCCTTCGTGGAGATACTGAAGCGCTGATTCCTCCTCAAGGAATCACGACCAAAGGCTTATCATATGGTCTCTGGATATTCGATGGTTATCCGATGACCCAGACGAAGGTTTGCTCGCACTGCGGGGCTGAGGACCAGTGAGCGGGGACTACCTGAAGCAGATCCAGCTCACCAAGCAGCTGGAGCAGAAGACCAAGGAGGCGGCCAAGAACC
>JALOTM010000042.1 GCA_025457905.1 Methanomassiliicoccales archaeon | reverse complement strand
CTGGCGGACTCGCAGAAGGGCGCCGCCTTCTCCCTGGGGTTCCCTGCCGCCTGAGCCTCAGGTCGCGCTGCCCACCCCATGGCTGGTCCGGGACCTCTGCCATAGCAGCGCCATGCCCATGGCGGTGATGACCCCCATGAGGGCCATGACCCCCCAGAGGACCAGCCCGGAGGCGACGTTGTCGTAGATCAGCCCGCCGACGAGGGAGGATGTGAACCACCCCAGCGAGGCAATCAGGCCGAAGACCCCCATATACCTTCCTCGGTCGTCCTCGTGAGAGTAGGCGGCGGTGAGGCTGGTGGAGACCGGGGTAACGACCATCTCGCCGAAGGTGATGACCACCATGCAGACCGCCAGGCCGACCCCCCCTGATATCAATGCCAGGCACATGAAGCCCAGGGAATAGACCAAGGTGCCGAAGAGCATGGAAGCGAAGCGATTGAAGCGCGAGAGCCACCTGGCCAAGGGCAGCTGTATGACCGCCACCATGAGGCCGTTGATCCCGAAGACCACCCCGATGATGAACTGATCGATGCCCAGCCTCTCATTGGCAAAGACCGGGAAGGTCGTGCTGAACTGGCCGGCCATGATGAACATGGGGACGCAGAAGAAGCAGAAGGCCAGGAAGGGCAGGCTTATTCCGCTGAGGTCGAGGCGCCCCCTCTCTGTCCTGGCCCTCTTCTTGGGGACGTAGCTCTCCTTCAGGAAGAGCAGGACCACCAGCGCCGCCACGAAGGACACGGCCGCGCTGGCCATGAAGGCCATCAGGTAGGACGCGGTCACGATCAGCCCGCCTATGGCGGGCCCTATCGCGAATCCCAGGTTCCAGGCGACCCGCAGCAGTCCGTAGGCCTCCAGCTGCTTGGCCGGCTCCACCACGTCGGCCACCATGGCGTTGTTGGCCGGGTCGAAGGCCCCTCCCAGGAAGAAGTTGATAGCCAGCAGGGCGGCGATGAGCCAGAGGTCGGGGACGACCGCGATCACCAAGGCCAGGACCAGGAAGCTCAGCGTGCGCGCCAGCATGGACAGCACCATGACCTGGCGCCGGCCGTAGGCGTCCGCCCATATGCCGCCAGCGATGCTTCCCACGGCGCCGGCCACCCCCGCCACCAGGATCACCAGGCCGACCAGGGTCATGGGGACCTCGAGGATGGAGCTCATGTAGATGGTGAGGAAGGGGTAGACAATGGAGAATCCCGCGCCGTCTATCAGGCGGGACCAGAACAGGACCCATATCCTCCTGTCGTACCTGCTGCCCTGCAAAAGCGCCATGGCCGTCGCCTCCTCGGGGGGAGACTGAGCCCCTATCGGGTTATAACCGTTTGCGCCCCCGTTCAGGAGGCCGGCTCAGTTCTTCTTCAGGCGGTCCAGGAAGCCCTTCTTCGGCTCGTGCTCGGCCAGCTTGCGCAATAACGTCCTTTGCTCAGAGGTCAGCTTGCGTGGCACCTTGATGCTTATGCGCACATACTGGTCGCCCTTCCCCCGGCCCTCCAGGTGGGTAAGCCCGTTGCCCTTCATGCGGAACACGGAGCCGTCCTGGGCACCGGCCGGGATGGTTAGCATGGCCTTCCCCTCCAGGGTAGGCACCTCCACCTCTGCCCCCAAGGCCGCCTCCCAATATTCCACGGGCATCTCCAGCCAGAGGTCGGCCCCGTCGCGCTTGAAGTGCTCGTGCTCCCTCACGTGCACGACCACGAAGAGGTCTCCTGGCTGCCCCCCTTCAGGGGAGGCGTCCCCGGCCCCGGCGAAGCGCAGGCGCATCCCGCTGTCGATGCCTGGAGGAATGTCGATCTTGAGCTTGGAGGTGGACACCTGCATGCCCCGGCCCTCGCACTTGGGGCAGCGGTGCTCGAAGGTCCTTCCAGTTCCGCGGCACCTTGCGCAGGGGGAGATGGAGACGAAGCGCTGGTAGCCCCGCTGCTGCACGTTCTGCACCTGGCCCCGGCCGCCGCAGACGGTGCAGGTCTGCACCTTGCCGTCCTTGGCGCCGGTGCCCTTGCATGCCTCGCACTGCACGCTGCGCGGTATGGACACCTCCCGCTCGCCCCCGACCGCGGCCTCCTCCAGACCGATCTCGATGTCATAGCGCAGCGACTGCCCCTTCCTCGGCCCGGACTGCCCCCGGCCTCCCCCGAAGAACATGTCGAAGAGGCCTCCCCCGAGGCCGAAGGAGCCCATGTCCCCGAAGATGTCCCGTATGTCGGAGGCGTGCGTGAAGTCGCTCCATTGGAACCCTCCGTTGGAGAACTGCCCGCTCAGGCCCTGGTGGCCGTACTGGTCGTAGAGCCTGCGCTTCTCTGGGTCGGTGAGCACCTCATAGGCCTCGGATATCTCCTTGAAGCGCTCCTCGGCATGGGCCTTGTCCTCCTTGGTGACGTCGGGGTGGTACTTGCGCGCCAGCTCCCGGTAGGCCTTCTTGAGCTGGTCGAGGCTGGCGTTCTTTGGTACCCCTAGCACCTCGTAGTAGTCGCGCTTCTCGGCCATGGGATGGGCCTACTTGTCCTCGTCGACGATCTTGTAGTCCGCGTCCATGTAGTCGCCCCCGCCGCCCTGGCCACCGTCGCCTGGGGGAGGGGTCCCTGGACCTGGTCCAGCGCTCTGCTGCTGGCCCTCGTCCTTCTTGGTCGATTCGGCGTAGATGCGCCCGGAAACGGCGTACATCTCCTTCATGACCGCCTCCATCTTGGCCTTGATGGCCGCCAGGTCGTCGCCCTTCATCGCCTCCTTGAGCTCGGCGAGGGCCTTCTGGATCCTATCCCTCTCCTCGGCGGACACCTTGTCCGCGTGCTCCACCAGGGTCTTCTCGGTGCTGTAGATCAGCGAGTCGGCCTGGTTGATGACCTCCACCTTCTCCCGCCTCTTCTTGTCATCCGCGGCGAAGCTCTCCGCCTCCCGGACGGCGCGCTCCACCTCGTCCTTGGACATCTTCTTGGCGGAGGTGATGGTGATCTTCTGCTCCTTGCCGGTGCCACGGTCCTTGGCGCTCACGTTGACGATGCCGTTGGCATCGATGTCGAAGGTGACCTCGATCTGGGGGACGCCCCTGGGCGCGGGCAGGATGCCCGTCAGCTGGAACTTGCCCAGGGAGACATTGTCCGCGGCCATCTCCCTCTCCCCCTGGACTATGTGGATCTCCACCGCCGGCTGGTTGTCCGAAGCGGTGGAGAATATCTGCGACTTGCGGGTGGGGATGGTGGTGTTGCGGTCGATGAGCTTGGTCGCCACTCCTCCCAAGGTCTCGATGCCCAGAGACAGGGGCGTCACGTCCAGCAGGAGGACGTCCTTGACCTCGCCGGACAGCACGGCGCCCTGCACGGCCGCGCCCATGGCCACGCACTCCATGGGGTCCACGCCCCGCTGGATCTTCTTCCCCACCATGGACTCCACGAAGCGTTGGATGACCGGCATGCGCGTCGGACCCCCCACCAGGATGATGGAATCGATCTTGTCCGGGCTGAGCTTGGCGTCCTTCATGGCGTTCTGCAGGGGCCCGCGGCACCTGTCCACTATCGGGCTCACGAGCTCCTCCAGCTTGGCTCGGGATATGTTCATGGACAGGTGCTTCGGGCCGCTGGCATCGGCGCTGATGAAAGGCAGGTTGATCTCCGTGGTCATGGTGGTGGAGAGCTCGATCTTGGCCTTCTCGCAGGCCTCCCTAACGCGCCACATGGCCATCTTGTCCTTGGTCAGGTCCACGCCGCTCTCGGACTGGAACTGCTTGACCACGAACCTCACCATGGCCTCGTCCATGTCCGTTCCTCCCAGCTGCGTGTCCCCGGAGGTGGCGAGCACCTCGAATACGCCATGGGCGAACTCCATGATGGTCACGTCCAACGTCCCCCCGCCCAGGTCGAAGACCATGATCTTCTGCTCCTTGTCGCCCTTGTCCAGACCGAAGGCCAGGGCGGCGGCGGTGGGCTCGTTGATGATGCGAACCACCTCCAGGCCGGCGATGGCGCCGGCGTCCTTGGTGGCCTGCCTCTGGTTGTCGTTGAAGTACGCCGGGACGGTGATGACGGCCTTGGAGACCGCCTCCCCGATGTACGCCTCCGCGTCCCTCTTGATCTTCTGCAGGATGAAGGCGGAGATCTGCTGGGGGGTGTACTCCTTGCTTTGGACGCGCACCTTGTGGTCCGTGCCCATCTTCCTCTTGATGGCGGCGATGGTCCCCTCGGGGTTGGAAACCGCCTGGCGCTTGGCCGGTTCCCCGACCAGCAGCTGACCGTCCTTCGTGAAGGCCACGTAGGAGGGGAAAGCCTTGCCTCCCAGGCTGGTGCCCTCTGCGCTGGGGATGATCGTCGGCCTACCGCCTTCCATGACCGCGGCGGCGGAGTTGCTCGTGCCCAAGTCGATTCCTATTATCTTAGCCATTCTGCTCACCTTCTTGACTGGCCCTGCCCACCTTCACCTTGGCGTGGCGTATGACTCTGTTTCCAATGAGATAGCCTTTCTGGTAGGTCTCGTAGATCACGCCCTCTTCGCCGTCGCAGGCCGCGAAGGCCTCGTGCAGGGCGGGGTCGAACCTGCCCTCCGCGGGTATCTCCCTGAGCCCGTAGGAGCGCAGCAGGGCCATGAGATTGGAATGTATCTGCTGGACGCCCTTGCGCAGCTCTTCGTCCTTGACGGACGGCGAGAGCGCCCTCTCCAGGTCGTCCACGGTCACCAGGAGGTCCAGCATCAGGCGGTCGTTGGACGCCTTGGCGGACTCCTCCTTCTCCCGCTGCATCCTCTTCTTGAAGTTGTCGAAGTCCGCCTGGATGCGCTTGGCCAGCTCCAGCCTCTCCCGGCCCGCGGCCCTCTCCGCCTCCAGCTGAGCGCGGACGGAGTCCAGTTCCTTCTGCATGGCCTCCAAACGCGCACCAGGGTCCGCTTGCCCGTTCTCCTTCGCGCCGTTCGCGGCGCCCTCGGACATGACCTTCAACCTCGGGATGCGTCCATCGTTCACTTTCAGAACCTGTTGATAAAGGGATTGTAAGGGGGCTTGCGCCCCCTGAAGCGATTGGCTCTCAGTCGATGTCGCCCAGTCCCTCGTCGGAACCAGGCATGCCGCCCTTGCCAGGCAGTCCCGCGCCGGGCCCTCCCCTGGAGGCGATGACGTCGTCGATCCTGAGGATCATGACCGCGGCATCGGTGGCGGAGTTGATGGCCTGCTTCCCCACGCGGAACGGCTCCAGCACGTTGAGCTTGGCCATGTCGTCGACCTTGCCCTCGTAGACGTTGAGGCCGGCGTTCTTCTTGCCGCTCTTGTGGGCCTTGCGCATCTCGATGAGGATGTCGATGGGGTCCAGGCCAGCGTTCTCGGCCAGCGCGGTCGGGATGACCTCCAGGGCCGAGGCGTAGGCGTCGATGGCGATCTGCTCGCGTCCTCCCACGGAGGCGGAGTACTCGCGCAGGCGCAGGGCGATCTCCACCGCGGTGCTGCCACCACCGGTGGTCATCTTGCCGTCCTCGATGGCCACGGCGACGACGGAGGTGGCGTCCTCGAGGGAGCGCTCGATCTCGTCAACGACGTGCTCGGTGCCACCGCGGATGAGGATGCTGACCGCCTTGGGGTTCTTGCACCCGGTGACGAAGGTCATCTCCTCCTCCTGGATCTTGCGGACCTCGACCAGGTCAGCGTTGCCCAGGTCCTCGGAGTCCAGCTCGTCCAGCTTGGTGACGACGTTGGCTCCGGTGGCCTTGGCCAGCTTCTCCATGTCGCTCTTCTTGACCCGGCGACCGGCGTAGATCTGCTCCTTGGCGAGGAAGTGCTGCACCAGGTCGTCGATGCCCTTCTGGCAGAAGACCACGTTGGCCCCGGACTTCTTCACCTTGGCCACCATGTCCTTCAGCATGCGCTCCTCCTCCTGGAGGAAAGCGGCCATCTGCGAGGGGTCGGTGATCTCGATCTTGGCGTCGATTTCGGTCTTCTTGATCTCCAAGGCCGCGTCCAGCAGAAGTATCTTGGCCTTGCTGATCTTCTTGGGCATGCCCGGGTGCACGGGCTCCTTGTCCACGATGATGCCCTCGATGAGCATGGTGTCGTCCATGGAGCCTCCCTGCTTCTTCACGACCTGGATGTTGTCGCTGTCAACGTTCCACTTGCCGTTGCTCTTCTCCGCGACCTTCAGGACCGCGCCCACGGCCACATCGGCCATGTGCTCCCTGCTGCCCACGATGGACTTGGACATCATGGCGGTCATGGCGATCTTCCGGAGGGTGTCCTTGTCCTTTATGTCAACGTCCTCGGCCACGTTCTCCATGACCTCGAGGGCCCTGTTGGCGGCCATGCGGTACCCGGCGGTGATGATGGTCGGGTGCACGTTGGCGTCGACCAGGTCCACGGCCTTCTTGAGCAGTTCGCCGGCCAGGATGACCGCGGTGGTGGTCCCGTCGCCGCACTCCTCGTCCTGCGTCTTGGCGACCTCGACCAGCATCTTGGCGGCCGGGTGCTCGACGTCGATCTCCTTGAGGATGGTCACGCCGTCGTTGGTGATTACGACGTCTCCCAGGCTGTCGACGAGCATCTTGTCCATCCCGCGGGGGCCGAGGGTGCTGCGGACCGCGTCAGCAATGGCGCGAGCAGCCATGATGTTGTTGTACTGGGCGTCCTTGCCCTTATCCCTCTTGGTCCCTTCCTTGAGGATGAGTATCGGTGTTTGACCCATTCCCATGTCATTACCTCCAGATAGTTTACAAATATGCTATTCTAGCCTCTAGCTAGCGGGCAGTAGGATGTTTGTTCTTCTATATAAGCGTTGCTCGCTGGAGGGGACGGTCAGAAGCGATACTAAGGGGATACTTCCATGATACATTGGCCAAGCATAAACCTGACGGCTGGAGGTTGCGTATAAGGGATAGTTCTTTATCGGGAGGGATGATTCAGTGAATCGAAGCCGGAGGACCGTACCTTGGGAGACCTGGAAACCTGCTTAGCATTGCTCTTCAAGCGCAAGGGCAAGAACATACTCTCTGAGAAGGAGTTCGTCT
>JALOTM010000041.1 GCA_025457905.1 Methanomassiliicoccales archaeon | reverse complement strand
TCAAGCGCCATTTCGTCACCCCTCTCTTCCCCATAATCCCCTTGATCGGCATCGGCACAAAGATCTTCCTGGCCGTCGAGCTGTTCAACTACGAGGCCTACGCCTGGTGGATGGCCATCGCCGTCATATTGGTAGGCCTCCTGTTGCACTATTTCGCCAAGGGGAAAGCGGAGATCGAGCGCGTGACCCTGCCCGCGCGCGAGCCGTTGTCCGAGGCGGAGAGGCGCAAATACCGCGTGCTCATCCCGGTGGACGAGCCCAACCAGGCCATAATCGACATCGGTCAGATACTGGCCAGTAGGCACGAGGGAGAGATACTCCTAACCTCCATCGTCGAGGTGCCCACTGCCGTGCCGCTGGATGCGGCCGATCCCAAGCGCATAGAGGAGAAGCAGAAGATGCTGGAGAAGATCAAGCGCCAGGCCGAGGCCCGCGGCATCCCCACCCGCGCCCTGGTGTCCGTGTCGCACGACGTGGCCAGGGCCATCATCGATACCGCGCATGATGAGGCCGCCAACATGATCCTCATCGGCTGGAAGGGCTACACGCGCACCAAGAAGAGGGTGCTGGGCCGCAAGATCGACGAGATCGTGCACCGCACCCCCTGCGACGTCATCGTCCTCAGGGCCGAGGAGCGCCTCAAGCCCGAGAGCATCCTCATCCTCTCCGGGGGCCTTTGGCATGTCTCCACGGCCACCGCCGTGGCGGTGGACATCGCCGTGGCCAACGCCTCCAGGGTCACCATCCTCAACGCCATAATCAACGACAAGTACCTCACCCGGGCGCGCGAGTACGCCAAGCGCCTCACCGCCATCATCGAGGAGGCGGGGGTGCCGGTGATAACCAAGGAGATCCGCCCCGAGACCATCGTGGGAGGCGTGGTGGCCGAGTCCCTGGACTACGACCTGCTGGTAATGGGGACCTCCGCGGTCCGGCCCTGGGAGCACTTCGACTTCGGCCCCATACAGGACAAGATCATCAAGAACGCCAAGTGCCCCGTGCTCATCTACAAGCGCGTGGTGCCGGCCAGCCCCGAGGAGAAGAAGCAGAAGGAGGAGGAAGAGGTAGAGGAGCTGGAGGAGGAGAAGGCTGAGAAGTCGCACGAGCGCGCTAGCGGGCTGAGATAGCCACGAACCGATCCAGGAAGAGGTCGGTGACCTCCACTGGTATCCTGGCGCCGGCGCTGGTGGGGTGCCCTCCCCCGTCCACGCCGTGCTCCTCCGTGAAGTCCTGCACGAAGAGGCCCAGGTTCACGCCCCCGGGCTCCAGGCCGCGCATGCTGACCGAGGAGTGCTGCCTCCTCTCGTTCACCATCACCGCGTAGGCGCAGCCCTTCTCCCTGGCCACCTCCACCAGCGCCCTCGTCCCGAAGCCGTAGAGGGAGCGGTTCTTGTCGCGCGAGTGCAGCACGGCCGCGCTGCCGCGGACGCGCATGTTACTCTCCACCCTCGCCAGGGCCTTGGGCCAGCGCTGCTCGTTGACCACCTGCAGGTAGCGGCGGCGAACGCAGCCCACCTCCGAGGGCCATACCCCCCTGGAGAGGTGCAGGGCGGCCTGCCCCCTGAACAGGTCGTCGTCGATGTCCAGGCGCCAGGAGAAGTCCAGCGTGCGGGCCTCCTCCTCGAGCTTGCGCATCCCGTGCAATGCCTCCATCTCCTTGAGCAGGGGCGTCTCGCAGAACTCCACCAGGTCGGCGATGGCCACCAGGGCCTTGTAGCGCGGTGCCAGGCGGAAGTGATGGTAGAGCACCGAGGCCGCGCTCATGCCCTCGCGCACCACCAGCATGGCGCCAGCTGGCGAGGAATGCGACTGGTGGTGGTCGAAGGCCACCACCTCGGACCGGTCCCTGGCCTCGCACATTCGGGCCTCCAGCTCGGGGACCATGGCCAGGTCGGAAAGGTACACCACCGTGGAGCAGCGGTCCTTGGCCAGGGCCCTGGCCCCGGCCACCGGCGAGGTGACGAAGGTGACCCTCGCGGCAGGGAACGCGCTTAGGAAAAGTGCCGCCGACACGATACCGTCGACGTTTCCCCTGGTGATAAGATGCTTGTCCCGGTCGTCCCTGGAGAAGCTGTCCATCCCTTCCAGAGGGGACATGGCCATGCTGGGTATTTCAACGCTTTGTAAGTAGAATATATTTTAGATATGATAAAAGGGGGGAAGGGGCTATCATCCGCCATGATGATCCTCGGACTGGACCTGGCGTGGGCGACCGAGCCCGCCCCCCGCTCCAGCGGGGCCTGCCTTCTCGACGGCGAGGGGAGGCTGCTCCAGCTGGACCTGCTCACCGGCGACGAGGAGGTCCGGGCCCTGATCCCCGAGGAAGGCTGGGCCTGGGTCGGAATAGACGCGCCGCTCCTGGTGCCTAACCTGAAGGGGATGCGCCGATGCGAGCGCCGGCTACTGGCCATGGGCCTGCGCTGCCTCCCCTCCAACCAGGAGTTCATGCTATCCCACTTCGGAGGGATGAGGGGCGAGGCCCTGGCGCGCTCCCTGGAGGGGATGGGGTTCGCCGCCGCCTCTCCCTCCCGCTGCGGGGAACGGACCTACTTCGAGGTCTATCCCTACGGGACGCTGCGCCTGATCATGGGGCGGGTCCCTCGCTACAAGAGGGGAAAGCTAGAAGAGAGGCGGAGGGCGATTCATGATGTGATAGGGGCCATGGAGGCATGGGATGCGCCTCTTGGCCTATGCGAGCGGCTGCGACGGGAGACGGACGCGGCCAGGAGGTCAGAGCTGAAAGGGCTCACCGACCTGGTGGACGCGGCCCTGAGCGCAGCCTGCGTGTACTCCCACCACATAAGCCGCGGCAGGAGGACACAGCTGGTGGGGGACGAGGGGCAGGGATATGTGCTCCTTCCCGCCCAGAGGTCTCAAGATGAAGGACGAGAGAGATATGCAGGGCGCCTTCCAGGAGGTGGGCGCGCGCTTCGGGTTCAGCGAGGTCGAGGCTAGCTACTATCCATTCAAGGAGTTCAAGACCACCTGGCAGCGCATCGGCCCCCGGGCAAGCTTCAAGGTCACCGATTACCTCCAGGGCGCCGAGCCCAGGGTCATGGAGGACTTCGCCGCCTGCCTGTTCACCAGGGTGCAGAGGCACCGGCGGGAGCTGTACACCCCGGTGGTCACGGAGTACCTCCGCTCCGAGGAGTTCCTGCGCCTGAACCAGAGGAAGTACATCGATCGGAGCAGGAACCTCGCCCTCAGCCCGATGGGGGAGGTGTACGACCTGCGCGTCCTCCTCAACTCGTTGCGCCGAAAGGGCCTGGTGGAGGATGGCGAGGGGACCTACCTCTCCTGGACGGACAAGCCCAACCGCTTCCGCATGGGCTACTGCTCCACGCTCATGAAGGTGGTGGCCATCTCCTCCGCCCTCGATTCCAAGATGGTCCCGGACTTCGCAGCGGAGTACGTGCTCTACCACGAGATGCTACATCTGATCACCCGCTCCGACTCCCTGCGGTCCTACCACGATGCGGAGTTCAAGAGGCTGGAGCGCAGGTACCCGCGCTGGAGGGAGGCGGAGAACTGGCTGAAGCAGGTCTCCCGGGGTTCGGTGGCCTGATCGGGGGCGGATCATGGACGATAAGGATAAGCGTCGGGCGGGGGATGACCTCACCATGGAGCCCGAGGGCAAGACTCAGTTCGTGTCGAACCTGAAAGAGGGGGAGGAGGTGGACTCCCTCTTCTCCGTGAAGTTCAAGAAGCCTCCCAAGCCCTACGCCAAAGGGTCGATGTTCGAGGTGCGCCTGGCCGACCGCACCGGCGAGATGACGGCCAAGTTCTGGGGCCCCAAGGACGAGGAGGCCGTGCGGCGCCTCTACCAGTCGTTCGAGGCGGACGACGTCGTCCGGGCCAAGGGCACGGTGTCCTCCTACCGGGACGTGCTGGAGATAGGAATAAGCCCGGACAAGGGAGGGTGTCTCAGCAAGGTGGCCAAGGGCGAGTACCGCATCTCCGACTTCGTGGCCCGCGCCTCGCGGGACGTGGACCAGATGATGTCCGCCTTGAACGCCGCGGTGCGGCGGGTGCAGAACAAGCACCTGCAGGCGCTCCTGGCCCAGTTCTTCGCCGATGAGGCCTTCGTGGAGCGCTTCAAGGCCGCCCCGGCCTCCATGTGGCTGCACTGCAACTGGGTCGGGGGGCTGGTGGAGCACACCCTGAACGTCCTCAACATCTGCGAGTTCCTAGGCAAGCAGTACCCCAAGCTGGACCGGGACCTGCTCATCGTGGGCGCCCTCCTGCACGACGTGGGCAAGCTCGAGGAGTACGAGGTCTCGACCAACATAGACGTATCCGAGGACGGGATGCTGAGGGGGCACATCGTCATCGGCGCGGAGATGGTCTCCCGCGCCTGCGAAAAGGTGGATGGCATGCCCAAGAACCTCCGGCTCAAGATCGCCCATCTGATCCTGGCCAGCCATGGGGAGCCGGACTTCGGCTCGCCCAAGAGGCCGCAGTTCCCCGAGGCCGTGGCCGTGCATTTCGCGGACGAGGCCGACGCCAAGCTGGAGCAGTACATCGCCGCCAAGGAGGGGGCCCAGACCGAGGACCCCTGGACCTACAACAAGAGGCTGGGGCACATCTACCTTCACTGATCCGGCAGCTCGGTGAAGGTGTAGGAGCACCTAGGAAGCCCCTTGAGGTTGTCAGGGTGCCACGGGAAGGCGCGGCAGTGCGCGCTGCGGTCCGTGTGGATGGTGCAGGTCCATTCGCCGTCGATCAGCGCCAGGAACTGGCATTGGCCGTTCTCCGGGAGGCCGTTGGCGCGGTACCAATCCTTGGCATCCTCGTCGACGTGGAAGCGCGGCCTGCAGCAGTCCCCGCAGCGGTTGCAATCGCCGCCCCTCTCGTACCTGACCATTTCACGCCCTTAAGGCGGTCATTGAAAAAATACCTTTGCAGGAGGTGTCCCCCGGGCCTTAACAGATCGGTTCACGGACGGGCGTCGCCCTGATCTCCCCGCACTGACCCAGGCCGGGGGTGTGTGTTGTGCTCCGGGGTTGTCCTCCAGTCATGACGCGACGTCACGTCGCAGTTCCTGCAGGGACCCATTGTACGGTGCACTGTGCGCCCCCATCCTATTCTAGGGATCACGGGTCACCCTCGCATTCGATGGAGGCAGGCCCATCTAGGTGCCCTTAGTATTTAAATACCTTGCCCGGCGGCCGCCCTATCCCTAGGGATAATGAGCCCGCTCCGACGCCTAGCCAGATGGGGCGGAGGTGATATCAAAAGGCGACAACCAGGGCCTCACGCTTATAACCGGCGGCGGGGGTTCGTTGAATGCACAATAAGGCCGAGGAGTCTAGATTGAGAGCAAGCGCGCGAACCCTGCTTATCGCCCTCGTGGCCATCGCCACCCTCACCAGCGCGCTCCCTCTGCTGGCAGGCGAGGCGCAGGCCGCCGAACCCCTGCCCTCCCAGCTACCCTCGGCGCCGAGGAGCCTGGCCATCGCTCCTGGCAACGGCAAGGCGGTCCTCACCTGGAGCGCGCCGGCATACTACAACGGCTCGGCCATCACCGAGTACTGGGTGTACAGGGGGCTCGGGCCGGGCAACGCCACCCTCTGGACCACCCTCGGCAACGTGACCACCCTCACGGACATCGGCCTGACCAACGGCCAGACCTACTATTACAGCCTCTCGGCCCGCAACGCCTGGGGCGAGGGCCCCAGATGCGAGGAGGTGAGCGCCACCCCGCGCACCACGCCATCCGCTCCCCTGGAGGTGTACGGCGTCCCGGGGAACCTGTTCATCAATCTCACCTGGGAGGCCCCGGCCTTCGACGGCGGCGCCCCGGTCCTCGGCTACCGCGTCTACCGCGGCACCACCCCTGGAGGGGAGACCTACCTGGCCGATGCCGGCAACTCCACGTACTACATATGCTCGCGCCTGCAGATCGGCAGGCTGTACTACTTCAAGGTCGCCGCCTACAACGTCGTGGGCGAGGGCCTGAAGAGCAACGAGGTCTCCGCCGCCCCGGACATCGTCCCCGGGGCCCCCATCAACCTCGTGGCCAAGGAGGGCGTGCGCCTGATCACCCTCACCTGGGCGGCCCCGGAGGCCAACGGCGGATCCCCCATCCTCGGCTACCGCATCCTCAGGGGCTACGGCCCGGGGAACGAGACGCTCCTCACCAACCTCAGCGCCGTCGCCAGGTTCGATGACACCGGCCTGGAGGACAACGTCACCTACTACTACAAGGTCCTGGCCTTCAACGCCGTGGGCGACGGGGCGGAGAGCAACGAGATCTTCGCCACCTGCTGGGACGCGCCCGCCCCCACCATCCTCAGCCTCTTGGAGGGGAACCGCCAGCTCACCCTCTACTGGAACACCTTCGACAACGGCGGGACCGACGTCCTGCGCTACTGGGTCTACCGCGGCACCAAGGCCGGCCAGGAGCAGCTGGTGACCACCCTGGACAACGTGCTCTCCTATACGGACACGGGCCTGACCAACGGCCAGGCCTACTACTACCGGATAGCGGCGGAGAACGCCGTGGGCACTGGCCTGTCCGAGGAGGTGAGCGGGACCCCGCGCACCATCCCCTCCGCCCCGGTCGGGCTCACGGCCACCGCCGGGGAGCGCTTCATCACCCTCAACTGGACCGAACCGCAGTCGGACGGAGGCGCCCCCATCCTGGGCTACAAGGTCTACCGCGGCCTTACCTCCGGCTCCGAGACCTACCTGGCCGATGCCGGGGATGCCACCAGCTTCATCGCCGCCGGCCTCACCAACGGCCGCACCTACTACTTCAAGGTGCTGGCCTACAACGAGGCCGGGGACGGCCCCTTGAGCACGGAGGTTTCCGAGCTCTCCGGATTGGTGCCCAGCGCCCCGCTGGACATGAACGCCCGCGCCGGGGACCAGTACGTCTACCTATCGTGGAGCGCGCCGGCCACCTCAGGGAGCGGCCCGGTCCTTTCCTACCTCATATTCAGAGGGACGGAGGCGGGCAAGGAGGCCCCCGAGCCCGTGGCGGAGGTGTCCACCACCACCTACA